>CAUJFM010000170.1 GCA_963169595.1 Bacteroidota bacterium
TGATCGACCTGGTGCCGGGCCGCTCCCAGAGCATGGCGGTGGAAGGTGCGGGCACCAACCGGGGCGGGGCCCTGGGCACCTCGGTGAGCCTGGCCTACCGGCACCGCAACCTGTTCCGCACCATGGTGGCCCTGCAGGCCCAGATCACCCTGGGCCTCGAGGCCCAGCAGAGCCTCACCGGAGCGGGCACGGGCGTGGAGGAGGCCACCACGGGGAGCGTCACCAGCTCCGGTCTGTTCAACACGGTGGACATCGGTCCGGAACTGACCCTGCGCTTCCCCTACTTCCTGCTGCCCGTGAAGCGTGAACGTTTCTCCGGACAGGCCGCGCCCCGCACCCTGCTCAGCACCCTGTACAACTACCAGCGCCGTCCGGATTACAGCCGCACCCTGGCCAAGCTCTCCTTCGGCTATGAATGGCTGGAGAGCAGCACGCGCACCATGAGCCTCTTCCCCGTGGAGGTGAACGTGGTGCGCATCCCCGTGCTGAGCGGCGATTTCCGCCGGTACCTGCAACAGGCCAACGACCCGGTGCTGACCGACAGCTATACGGACCACCTGATCACCGGCATCCGCGGCCAGCTGGTGACCAACACCCGTCCGCCGGGCTCCGTGGCGCCGCGCAACAGCTACTTCAGCCGCCTCACCCTGGAATGGGCGGGGCACCCCATGGGCCTGCCCATTCCCCGCTGGCTGAGCACCATGACCACCGACACGGCCGGCAACACCTACGGCACGGTGGCCGGTGTGCGCTACGCGGAGTATGTGAAGCTCGATGCCGACCTGCGCTGGTTGCGCGTGATCCACTCCAAGAGCAGCGTGGCCTTCCGCGCCGCCGCCGGCGTGGGCATGCCCTACGGCAACCTGGGCGTGCTGCCCTTCGAGAGCAGCTTCTTCGTGGGCGGCGCCAACGGCCTGCGCGCCTGGCGGGCCCGCTCCATCGGCCCGGGTTCGTACAGCGCCCCCCTGGTGGCCTTCGACCGCATCGGGGAGCTGCGCCTGGAGGGCAACGTGGAATACCGGTTCAAGCTGATCAGCTACCTCGAGGGCGCGCTGTTCGCCGATGTGGGCAACATCTGGAACTGGAAGGAGGACCCCGCCAAGCCCGGCAGCGGCATCAGCACCGACCTGCTGAGCGAGCTGGCCGTGGGCACGGGCATCGGTGCACGCCTCAACTTCGACTTCCTCATCGTACGCTTCGACCTGGGCCTGCAGACCAAGGACCCCTCGCTGCCCAAGGGCGAGCGTTGGCTCTTCCAGGCCAAGGACGAGTTCGAGGCGCGCGCCCGGGAACGCGGCGTGACCGTGGATTACAAACCCCAGTTCAACTTCAACCTCGGCATCGGCTATCCGTTCTGAGGACGCCGCCGGGCGGTGGAAGGACCACTTCCCCCCTCCCGGTCGTCTTTCGTTAGCTTTGCCGCCTTCAACAACGGACCTGAACGCATCATGCAGACCCTGAAGACCGGCCAGATCGAGGAGCTCCTCGGCAACGATGCCAGCAACCTGCTGGGCCACCAGTGCAAGACCATCGACAAAAGCGCCCTCAACCTTCCCGGCCCTGACTTCGTGGACCGCTGCTTCATGCAGAGCAACCGCAGCCCCCAGGTGCTGCGCAGCATCCAGGCCCTCTACGGCACGGGCCGCCTGGCCAACACCGGCTACATGAGCATCCTGCCCGTGGACCAGGGCATCGAGCACAGCGCCGCGGCCAGCTTCGCCCCCAACCCCATCTACTTCGACGGGGAGAACATCGTGAAGCTCGCCCTGGAGGGGGGCTGCAACGCGGTGGCCAGCACCTACGGTGTGCTGGGCAGTGTGGCGCGCAAGTACGCCCACAAGATCCCCTTCATCGTGAAGATCATCCACAACGAGCTGATGACCCTGCCGAACAAGTACGACCAGGTGCTCTTCGGCACGGTGGAAAGTGCCTGGGAGATGGGGGCCGTGGCCGTGGGCGCCACCATCTACTTCGGCAGCGACGAGAGCACGCGCCAGATCACCGAGATCGCCGAGGCCTTCCAGTACGCCCATGAACTGGGCATGGCCACCATCCTGTGGTGCTACCTGCGCAACCCCGGCTTCAAGAAGGACGGCACCGACTACCACGTGAGCGCCGACCTCACCGGTCAGGCCAACCACCTGGGCGTCACCATCCAGGCCGACATCATCAAGCAGAAGCTGCCGGAGAACAACGGCGGCTACAACGCGCTGAGCGGCTACGGCAAGACGCATAAGAAGGTATACAGCGACCTGACCACCGACCACCCGATCGACCTGTGCCGCTACCAGGTGGCCAACTGCTACATGGGCCGCATCGGCCTGATCAACAGCGGTGGGGCCAGCAGCGGCGCCGGCGACATGGCCGAGGCCGTGAAGACAGCGGTGATCAACAAGCGCGCCGGGGGCCAGGGTCTCATCAGCGGCCGCAAGGCCTTCCAGCGCCCCATGGGCGAGGGTGTGGCCCTGCTGAACGCCATCCAGGACGTGTACCTCGACAAGGGCATCACCATCGCCTGATCAGACCGACCGCAGGGGCGCCGGGATGTGGACTGCACCACGACCCGGCTCCCTTCGCACCACGCAGCACCTGCTAACTTCGTCCAACGATCGATCGCACATGGGTTGGTTCACGCGCACCAAGGAGGGCATCACCACCAGCACCGACCAGAAGAAGGAGACCCCGGAGGGGCTGTGGTACAAATGCCCCGAGTGCTCGGAGATCATGACCTCCGAGGACCACGAGAACAACCTGTGGGTGTGTGCCAAGTGCGACCACCACGAGAAGATCGGCAGTGCGGAGTACTTCGCCCTGCTCTTCGATGACCAGAAGTACACGGAGATCGCCGCGGACCTGGTGGCCGGCGACCCGCTGCACTTCGAGGACACCAAGAAGTACACCGACCGCCTGGAGCGCACCCGCAAGGAGACCGGCCTGAACGATGCCCTGCGGGCCGCCGAGGGCAAGCTGGACGGGCACCTGGTGGTGATCGCCTGCATGGACTTCCGCTTCATCGGGGGCAGCATGGGCAGCGTGGTGGGCGAGAAGATCGCCCTGGCCGCCGACCAGGCCCTGAAGCGCAAGTGCCCCCTGGTGGTGATCAGCAAGAGCGGCGGTGCGCGCATGATGGAGGCCGGCTTCAGCCTGATGCAGATGGCCAAGACCAGCGCCAAGCTGACCCTGCTGGCCAAGAAGAAACTGCCCTACATCAGCATCGTCACCGACCCCACCACCGGGGGCGTGACGGCCAGCTTCGCCATGCTGGGCGACCTGAACATCGCCGAGCCCAAGGCCCTGGTGGCCTTCGCCGGACCACGGGTGGTGCGTGAGACCATCGGCCGCGACCTGCCCGAGGGCTTCCAGACCAGCGAATTCGTGCTGGAGCACGGCTTCCTGGACAAGATCGTGCACCGCAGGGACCTCAAGGCCTTCCTGGCCAAGACCTTCCTGATGTTCCGGAGCTGATCCGGGCCGGGGGCGCGAGGTGGTGGTTGGATCGGGAAAAGATCTATCTTTGCCGCCTGTTACGAACGAACATGTACCTGACGAGCGAGGCCAAAAAGGCCATCTTCAAGCAGCACGGCGGTTCCGAGAAGAACACCGGTGGGGCAGAAAGCCAGATCGCACTCTTCACCGAGCGCATCAACCACCTGACCGGGCACCTGAAGGCCAACAAGAAGGACCACGGCACCGAGAAGGCGCTGATGGCCATGGTAGGCAAGCGCAAACAGCTGCTGAACTACCTGAAGATGTACGATATCGAACGGTACCGTGCGATCATCGCGAAGCTTGGCCTGCGCAAGTAAGGCATGCACAGCGGCCGGCGCGCCGGCCACTGAGTTCGGCAGATCCTGATCGAAAAAGGGGGGCGATCGTGATGCACGGTCGCCCTTTTCTTTAACCCTGTGCGGGGTGCGGGTCAGGTCCCCAAAGAGAAACCCAACCACAAAACCGGCGCGAAAGGCGCGCCCAAGAACATGAGACCACAAGGAATCACCAAGACCATCGACATGGGCGATGGCAAGGTCATCACGCTGGAGACCGGCGTGCTGGCGAAACAGGCCGACGGATCCGTGATGGCCCGCCTCGGCGACACCATGCTGCTGGCCACCGTGGTGGCCACCAAGGAGGCCCGCGAGGGCATCGACTTCCTGCCCCTGCAGGTGGAATACCGCGAGAAATTCAGCGCTGCCGGCCGTTTCCCCGGTGGCTTCTTCAAGCGGGAGGCCCGCCCCAGCGACCACGAGGTGCTGGTGAGCCGCCTGATCGACCGCGCCCTGCGCCCCCTCTTCCCGGACGACTTCCACGGCGACACGCAGGTGGTGGTGAGCCTGATGAGCGCCGACAAGAAGAACCAGGCCGACGGCATCGCCTGCCTGGCCGCCGCCGCCGCCCTGGCGGTGAGCGACATCCCCTTCGGCGGACCCGTGAGCGAAGTGCGCGTGGGCCGCGTGAACGGCCGCTTCATCATCAACCCCACGGTGGATGAGCTGGAGGGCAACGACCTCGACCTGATCGTGGCCGGCACCAAGGCCGACATCATGATGGTGGAGGGCGAGATGAAGGAGGTGCAGGAGGCCGACATGATCGAAGCGATCAAGTTCGCGCACGAGGCCATCAAGAAGCAGTGCACCGCGCTGGAGGAGTTCGCCGCCATGGTGCCCAAGGCCCAGGTGAAGCGCACCTACAGCCACGAGAACAACGTGGAGGCGATCGGCCAGAAGATCATGGACTTCTGCTACCAGCGCTACTATGACCTGGCACTGACCCCGAGCAGCAAGGAGGTGCGCTCCGAGAACTTCGCCAAGGTGAAGGAGGAGTGCCTCGCCACCCTGAGCGACGAGGAGAAGACCGACAAGGCCATGCTGGCGCGCTTCTTCAAGAAGGCCCAGAAGAAGGCCGTGCGCAACGTGGTGCTGGACAAGGGTGTGCGCCTCGACGGCCGCAAGACCACGGACATCCGCCCCATCTGGAGCGAGGTGGACGTGCTGCCCGGCACCCACGGCAGCGCCGTCTTCACCCGTGGCGAGACCCAGGCCATCAACATGGTGACCCTGGGCAGCAGCATGGACGAGCAGACGATCGACCTCGCCACCCGCAAGGGCAGCGAGCGCTTCATGCTCCACTACAACTTCCCCAGCTTCAGCACCGGCGAGGTGAAGCCGATCCGCGGCCCCGGCCGTCGTGAGGTGGGCCACGGCAACCTGGCCCTGCGCGCGCTGAAGCCCGTGATCCCCGGTGTGGACAAGAACCCCTACACCATCCGCCTGAACTGCGACATCCTGGAGAGCAACGGCTCCAGCAGCATGGCCACCGTGTGCAGCGGCACCCTCGCCCTCATGGACGCGGGTGTGAAGATCGCCGCTCCGGTGAGCGGTATCGCCATGGGCATGATCAGCGACGGCAAGCGCCACGCGATCCTCAGCGACATCCTCGGCGACGAGGACTTCCTGGGCGACATGGACTTCAAGATCTGCGGCACCGCCAAGGGCATCACCGCCACGCAGATGGACATGAAGGTGGACGGCCTGCCCTACGAGGTGCTGGCCCAGGCCTTGGAGCAGGCCCGTCAAGGCCGTCTCCACATCCTGAACGAGATGCTCAAGACGATGAGCGAGCCGCGCGCCGACTACAAGGACCATGCGCCGCGGATCATCACCATCACCATCCCGAAGGAGAGCATCGGCGCCGTGATCGGCCCCGGTGGCCGCGTGATCCAGGAGATCCAGGCCGAGACCGGAGCGCACATCAGCATCGACGAGATCGATGGCCTGGGCCATGTGGAGATCATGAGCGAGAACAAGGCGAGCATCGATGCCGCCCTCGCCCGTGTGAACGCCATCGCCAACCCGCCCCAGGCGGAGGTGGGCGCCACCTACAAGGGCAAGGTGAAGACCATCATGCCCTATGGCGCCTTCGTGGAGGTGCTGCCCGGCACCGACGGTCTGCTGCACGTGAGCGAGCTGGACTGGAAGCGCATCGAGCGTGTGGAGGACGTGCTGAAGGAAGGCGACGTGATCGAGTTCCAAGTGGTGGGCAAGGACCCGCGCACTGGCAAGCTGAAGCTGAGCCGCCGCGTGCTGCTGCCCAAGCCTGAAGGCTACGTGGAGCGCGAGCCCGCCATGGAGGATGAGCGCCGTGAGCGCCGCGACCGTGGTGATCGCCCCCGTCGCGATGATCGTCCGCGTCGCGACCACGGTGACCGCCCCCGCCGGGACCACGACGGCCCGCGCAACGAGGGCCATGCGCCCAGCGAGAACTAAGCCTCGCACCTGTACGACCTGCACGGAAGCCGCCTTCGGGCGGCTTCCGTCGTTGATGGCCCCCGGTAACCTTGGCCGTGCCCCCCGCGTTGAAATGGCCCTACCCACTACCACGAACACACGACGCGCACCATGGCACGAATGCGGCAGCTGAAGATCACCAAGCAGGTGACCAACCGGGACACGCCGTCCCTCGACAAATACCTGCAGGAGATCGGGCGGGTGAAGCTCATCACCGCCCAGGAGGAAGTGGAGCTCGCGCGCCGCATCCGGGAGGGTGATCAACGGGCCTTGGAGCAGCTCACCAAGGCCAATTTACGCTTCGTGGTGAGCGTGGCCAAGCAGTACCAGGGCCAGGGTCTCAGCCTGCCCGACCTGATCAGCGAGGGCAACCTCGGCCTCATCAAGGCCGCGAGCCGCTTCGACGAGACGCGGGGCTTCAAGTTCATCAGCTATGCCGTGTGGTGGATCCGCCAGCAGATCCTGCAGAGCCTGGCCGAACAGGCCCGCATCGTACGCCTGCCGCTGAACAAGATCGGCTCGATCAACAAGATCAACAAGGCCTTCGCCAAGCTGGAGCAGGAGCACGAGCGCCCGCCCACCGCACACGAGCTCGCCGAAGTGCTGGAGATGACCCTCGAGGAGGTGAAGACCAGCCTGAACAACACCGGCAAGCACGTGAGCATGGATGCTCCCCTGCGCGATGATGGCGACAGCGGCACCATGATGGACGTGATGAAGAACGACGATCTGCCGAGCCCGCTGGAGAGCCTGATGACCGACAGCCTGCGCACGGAGATCGAGCGCTCGCTGGCCGCCCTGGCCGGTCGCGAGGCCGATGTGATCCGCCTTTACTTCGGGCTGAACGGCAACCAGCCGCACACCCTGGAGGAGATCGGCCAGAAGTTCGACCTCACCCGCGAGCGTGTGCGCCAGATCAAGGAGAAGGCCATCCGCCGCATGAAGCACACCAGCCGCAGCAGCGTGCTGAAGGCCTACCTGGGCTGAAGAGCAATTCGTTGTTGGTTGTCAGTTGTCAGTTGTCAGTTGTCGGGGTGTGTTGACCCTGGCAACTGACAACTGCTTTTCCGGGTCATCCTACCTTCGCGCCATGGCCCACCTGCTCGCCCCTTCCCTGCTCTCCGCCGATTTCGCCGAACTGCGCAAGGCCGTGGAACTGATCGAGGGGAGCGAAGCGGCCTGGCACCACATCGACGTGATGGACGGGGTCTTCGTGCCCAACATCAGCTTCGGGCTGCCGGTGATCAAGAGCATCCGGAAACATGCGCGCAAGCCCTTCGATGTGCACCTGATGATCGTGGAACCCGACCGCTACATCAGCGCGTTCCGCGATGCCGGTGCCGACCACCTGACCGTGCACCTCGAGGCCTGTCCGCACCTCCACCGCAGTGTGCAGGCCATCAAGGCCGCGGGCATGAAGGCCGGCGTGGCCATCAACCCCCATTCCAACGTGAGCCTGCTGGAGGACGTGATGGCCGACATCGACCTCGTATGCCTGATGAGCGTGAACCCCGGGTTCGGTGGCCAGAAGTTCATCGAGCGGACCTATGCCCGGATCTCCGCCTTGAAGGAGCTGCGGACCCGGTCCGGTTCACAGGCACTGATCGAGATCGATGGTGGTGTGGGGCTGGAGAACGCGCGCAAGCTGGTGGACACCGGTGCCGACGTGCTGGTGGCCGGCAACAGTGTGTTCGGCGCCCAGGCCCCCGCAGCCGCCATCCGCTCATTGGCCTGACCCGTGTGATCGGCGGCGGCCTACCTTCGTCGTCATGTTCCGTTCACTACTCCTTCCCACCGGACTTCTCGCCGCGCTGACCCTCGCCGCACAGGAGCCCCAAGGCCCACGTGATTGTGGGGCCCATACCCTCACCCAGCGCTGGCTCCAGCAGCAGGGACGCTCCACGGACGTGCTCCAGCAACTGCCCCGTGTGGAGGCCGCGGAGCGCGGTGGCACGCTCACCATCCCGGTGGTGGTCCACGTGGTGTGGAACACCTCGGCCGAGAACGTTCCCGATGCGGCCATCAACGCCATCATCAACGAACTGAACCAGGACTACGCAGCCACCAACAGCGACCTGTCCAACGTGCGCTCCTCGTTCACCAACAGCATCGGCAACCCGGGCATCCAGTTCTGCCTGGCCCAGGTGGACCCCAACGGCAACGCCACCACGGGCATCACGCGTACCCAGACCTCGGATACCTGGTTCGACCCGGACACCGAGACCAATGACATGAAGGCGCCCCCCACCGGCCGCAGCCCATGGAACCCGCAACGCTACCTGAACATCTGGATCTGCGACATCACCAGCGGGGCCACCGGTGGCACCGTGACGGTGGGCTACGCCTACCTTCCCGTGGGCGGCATGGTGGGCAGCTCCATCGATGGCCTGGTGATCGACTACAGCTACGGCCTGCAGCTCGGGGCCCGCACCGCCACCCACGAGATCGGGCACTACCTCGGCCTGCTCCATCCCTTCGACAACGGCAATTGCACCGACTCCGACGGTTTCAGCGACACCCCGCTGACCAACAGCCCCACCTTCTCGTGCTCCAACCCCAACCTGGTGAAATGCGGGGTGCTGACACAGTATGAGAACTACATGGACTACAGCAACTGCCCGGTGATGTTCACCGACCAGCAGGCCGCCTACATGAACGGGGTCCTGACCGGAGTGCGCTCACAGCTGCTGCAGCCCGGCCTGTGTGGCGTGGTGCCCGGCGGTCCGTGCATCCCCACCGCCCAGGTGGGCACAGGTGAAGGCGATTACATCAACCGGGTGGCACTGAACACCTTCAACAACGCGAACAGCGGCGGCACCAGCGCACCCGCCTACACCAACTTCAGCAGCACCTACAACACCTCGTTGCAGCGCGGCACCCCCTACACGCTCACCATCCAGGGGGGCAGCTATTCCCCGGACAATTATGCCGCCTGGATCGACTACGACCAGGACGACCAGTTCGAGGCCAGCGAGAAGCTGGGCGAGTTCCAGACCACCGCAGTGAACCAGACCCAGACCATCAGCTTCACCGTTCCCGTGGGAGCCACCTTGGGCGGCACCACCCTTCGGGTGCGCGGGGTGTTCCACAACGATGGTGAGCCCACCCCCACCGACCCCTGCTACAACTACGTCTGGGGTGAGACCGAGGACTACGGCATCACGATCACGTCCGCAGCCGGCACCTATTGCGTGCCCACCTCCACGAACGGGACCGCGGATGGTGACTTCATCAATGCCGTGCAGCTGGGCACCATCAACAACGTGAACAGCGGCGGCACCAGCGCACCCACCTACACGAACTACAGCGCCTCGCAGTCCACCTCCCTGTTGCGCAGCGTGCAGTACACCATCACCATCCAAGGTGGCACCTATGCACCCGATAACTACGCTGCCTGGATCGACTACGACCAGGACCAGACCTTCGAGGCTTCGGAGAAGCTGGGCGAGTTCGCCACCACGGCCGTGAACCAGACCCAGAGCATCACCTTCACCGTGCCGGCCATCGCCCAGCTGGGAGAGAGCCGTCTGCGTGTACGTGGCGTGTTCCACAACACCGGCGAACCCACCCCCACCTCCCCCTGCTTCGACTATGCCTGGGGCGAGACCGAGGACTACCGGATCGTGATCGAGTCGACCACCGGCGTGGCAGAGATGCCGATGACCGAACTGTTCACCCTGTTCCCCAACCCGGCTTCCGATCAGGTGACCATCGTGCTCGGCAGCGCGGCGGAAGCGCACCTGATGGTGACCGACCTGCAGGGCCGCTTGGTGCAGGGGACACGCACGGGTGACCAGCGCTTCACCCTGTCCCTGGAGGGCCTCGCCGCAGGCAGCTACCTGATGCTCGTGAAGCAGAACGGCCAGCGGCAGGTGCGGCGCTTCGAAGTGGTCCATCAGGCCCGCTGACCGAAGGAAGGTGAAAGTCGAACGCCGGGTCCTTAGGCCCGGCGTTCGACTTTTTCATCGATGATGATCCCCGGCTCGTCGGATCGGGTGAACACCAGTGAAACGCACGATGCCAGGCGCACGTATCACGCCTGAACAACGACACGTCCATCATGCTGTCACGCACCGGTCCGCTCACGCTGCTCCTCCTCGGCCTGCCCTTGTTGGGTGCAGCTCAACGTTCGGGCATCGGGATCAAGGGTGGCCTGTTGGCCGCCACCACCACGGCCCAGCACATCGAGACCACCGTTGTGCCGGGGGCCACGGCCGGCATTTATGCTCCGTTCCAGGCCGGGAACCGATTGGAACTGCAACCCGAACTGCTGTTCACCGTGCTCGGTTCCGGCTTTGTGGAGCCCAACGGTGACCGCACCTCCCTGCGCACCATGATGGTGCAGGTGCCCCTCTCGGCCAAGCTCTTCCTCGGCAATGCCTTCAACCTACAGGGGGGCTTTCAGCTGGGCAAGGTGATCAATGCCCAACGCATCGATCCCGAAGGCAGCACGGATGTGACCGAACAAATGCGCCCGATGGACCTGGGGGCGAACCTCGGCATCGGTCTGGACCTGAGCAGTGGCTGGGACCTGGGCATGCGCTACTACAGTGGTCTGTGGACGATCTTCGAGGAGGATGATGCCCTCTTCCCCCGCAACCGGACGCTGCAATTGACAGCAGGCAAGCGCCTGATGCGCCTCAAGAGCTTCGCCAAGCCGCGTCGTCGTCGCTGACCGGCGGAACACGGCCGGTTATCTTTGCCGCCCGTGGACCATCGGACAAAGACAAGGACACCCGTGATCGCCCTTTTGGGCGGAGGCCAGTTGGGGCGCATGTTCCTGGAGAACGCGCTGCGCTTCGGGCCCCGCGTGCATGTGATGGACCCCGACCCGCAGGCCCCCTGCGCCGCCCTGGCCGAACGGTTCGTGACCGGCAACCTCTCCGATGTGGATGCCGTGGTCCGGTTCGCGGCCGACGCCGATGTGGTCGGCATCGAGATCGAACAGGTGAGCGCGGCCGCCCTGAGCGAATTGAAACGTCGTGGCAAGCGCGTGATCCCCGATCCCGATGTGCTACGCACCATCCAGGACAAGGGCCTTCAAAAGCAGTTCTACCAGGACCATGGCATCCCCACCGCACCCTTCGCGCTGGTGAACCATGCCGAGGAGGTGAAGGCGCACCCCGAGCTGCTCCCCGCCTTCCTGAAGACCCGCACCGGCGGTTACGATGGCAAAGGGGTGATGGCCGTGACCTCGGCGACCACCACCGGGCTCTTCGACGGGCCCTGCGTGCTGGAGCAGCAGGTCGAGATCGCCTTGGAGCTCGCAGTGATCGTGGTCCGCGGCAGCGATGGCAACGAGACGACCTACGATCCGGTGGAGATGGTCTTCGATCCGGCGCTGAACCTGGTGGACCATCTGCAGGCCCCGGCCCGCATTGATGCGGCCACCGCCAAGGAGGCACGCGCCCTGGCCATGCGGGTGGCCGAGGCCTTCGCCGCTCCGGGCATCTACGCCGTGGAGATGTTCCTGGACAAGCAGGGCCGATTGCTGGTGAACGAGACCGCCCCGAGGGCGCACAACAGTGGCCATCACACCATCGAGGCCTGCGCGAGCTCCCAGTTCGACCAGTTGTTGCGGATCTACCACGGCTGGCCCTTGGGCGACACCCGCCTGCGCGGCCTGGCCGCCATGGTGAACCTGGTGGGCACCGGTGGCACCGGCACGCCCCAGTTGAACGGATTGGACGAAGTGCTGGCCCTGCCCGGCACCTTCCCGCACCTGTACGGAAAAGCCGAAACGCGCACCGGCCGGAAGATGGGCCATGTGACCGTGCTGGCCGATGACCAGCGCGCACTGGATGAGGCCCTCAGAACGGTCAGGACCCATTGCAGGGTGGTCCCTGCGGACGATACGATCTGAAGCATCCCACGAACACCCAACACACATGGTCGGCATCATCATGGGCAGCCGCAGCGATCTGGAGATCATGCGCGAGGCCTTGGACACAATGAAGGAGTTCGGTGTGGCGCATGAGCTCACCGTGGTGAGCGCGCACCGCACGCCGGACCGCATGTTCGCCTATGCGAAGGGCGCTGCAGACCGCGGTCTGAAGGTGATCATTGCCGGTGCGGGCGGCGCGGCACACCTGCCGGGCATGGTCGCCTCGCTCACCACCCTGCCGGTGATCGGTGTGCCCATCAAGAGCCGCAACTCGATCGATGGGTGGGACTCGCTGCTCTCCATCGTGCAGATGCCCTCCGGTGTGCCGGTGGCCACGGTGGCGGTGAACGGAGCGCGCAACGCCGGGCTGCTGGCCGTGCAGATCCTCGCCATCGCCGATGAGGCCCTTGCCGCCAAGCTCGCCGCGTTCAAGGGTGAGCAGGAGGACAAGGTGCGCGATGGCATCGCCGCCCTGAAGCAGCACTACCCCAACGGCTTCGACCAATGATCCAGGTGGCCGGCAGGCCGTACCGGGTGCATGTGCTGCGCCTGCTTCCCGGCGAGGATGTACGGGGTTCGCTCGCCACGTGGTGCATGGAGCAGGGTATCGAGGCCGCGGTGATCGTGAGCGCGGTGGGCAGCCTGTCCGTCGCGAACCTGCGGTATGGCGGCCGCTCCGAAGGAAGCCTGATCACCGGTGATCTGGAAGTGTGCTCGCTTTCCGGCACGCTGTCCAAGCATGGGCTTCACCTCCATCTGTCCGTGGCGGATGGGGATGGACGGATGAGCGGCGGGCATCTGCTGACCGGATCGCTCGTGCGCACCACCCTGGAGCTTGCGGTTCAGGAGATCGGCGGTGTCCGGCTCCTGCGCAGGCACGACGAGCGCACAGGCTACGAGGAGCTCGTTCCGGAACCCATCACACCCTGAGCCGGACGCGCTACGGCAGGATGTGGATCGTGGTGGTGCCGGGCCTGATGTGGGGATAGATCTCGTCGAGATCGGCGTTCCGCAGGGCGATGCACCCCCAGGTCCAATCCACCCCCTGCACGATCCAATCATCCATGCCCTCCGGCACACCGTGGATGCCGATCTCCCCTCCGATGTCCGCCTGCGCCGGGATGGTCCCGTTGCGCTGCCGTTCGCGGAAACGGCGCCAGCTCTCCGCATTGGGATAATCCACCCAGACGAAGGCGTGCCATTTGTCGTGGCGACGTTTGCTGCGGAAACCGAACTCACCTTCCGGTGTTCGCCGATCGCCTTGCATCTGCTTGTCGCCCTCCGGCCGTTCACCCAACACGCAGGGATAGGTGCAGAGGGTATCGCGACCATGCACCACATGGAAGGTGCGCCGGTGCTTGTGCACAACGAACCGGATGCCTGCCGGATCGAGGTCAAGGCTGTCCATCACCTGCGCCAACGGCTGCTGCACGGCGATCCTCACCGGGATCTCTTCCGGCACTGGTCCGGGCGTTGATGGAGAAGCCTGTTGGCAACCCGCAACCAGTGGCGGCAACAGGGTCAGGAGCAAGGTCCGGAAGCGGGCCATGAACGAATGCATGTGTGGGCTGAATGCGCCTCGCCGAGCGAGGTAACGCTGGTCCTACAACGCTGCGGACGATGTGCCGCGTATGCGTGGCCTCAGCGGGCCTTGCCGAACCCATAGCGGACCCAGAGCACGAGGTCGGTGCCCCGCGCATCGGCATAGTAGCGGAAGCGGTCCAGGATGTCGCGGTACGCCGTGTTCAGCAGGTTGGAAACGGTGAGACCGAACCGCAGCCGATCCCGGCCCACCGGGCGCTCGATGCTCGCCTGGATGCCGAACAACTGGTACGCGGGCGGCGCATCCATGAAGTCCAGCCCGGTCGGCACACGCACCTGCTGGAACACGCGGTCGCTGTTGAGGATCAGCTCCAGGTCCCGCCATCCACCGAGTTCGGCCCTGCCGTAGGCCACAGCGAACCCGACGCGGTCCGATGGCATCTGGAACAGCCATGCATCCTGGCCCCGGTCCCAGCCACGCACCAGGCTGAACCGTGACCGCAGGGTCCAGGTCGGGTGCGGACGATAGCTCACGGAACCATCCAGCCCATAAAGCGCGGCATCCGTGGCCACGTATTGGAAAACCGGGAAGGCCCCGCGGATAGTGAGCTCGTAACCATCGGGGCGCAGGTAGATGTAGTTGTCGAACAAGCCGGCATGCCCTGTGATGTTCACCACGAAGCGGCCGTGCATCGGCATGGTCATCAGGTCCGTGGTGAAGCGCACCACGCGCTCGCTGCCCAGGAGGGGATCACCGAGCTCGATGGCCGCTGCACCATGATGCAGGCCCTCGCTGTAGAGCTCGCTCACATGCGGAGGGCGGAAGCCGGTGGCGAGGTCGAAGCGCAGCACCGTGCTGTCGGCCAGGCCCCAGTTCATGCCCACGCCCAATGCCTGGTTCACGAACTCGTGCACAGGGGTTTCCAGTTCACCGCTACGGGTGAAGCGTTGCACATCGAGCCGCGTGGCCTCCACCCGCGCACCGAACTCGAACTCGATGCGCTCGTTCACCGGGAGATGCTCAATGAGGAAGACCCCTCCGGTCCGCTTTTGATGGTCCGGGATCAAGGGCCGGATCCCGGTGCCGGGCACGTTGAAGTTGTCCTGCAGCACACCGTTGACACCCAGCTTTCCATGCACCTTGCTGCCCAGCCAGTGCTTGAGATGGAGATCGGCCGTGTGGGTGGTGAGGAAGAGGTCGATGGCCGGGCGATCGCTGCGCGAACCACGCCGGATGTCGTACTCCTGTCGGTCATCGGCCTGGTAGCCGTAGGTGGCCACGAGCTGGTTGCGTTCACGGACGCGGAGCTTCACCTCGGCCTTCACCAAATGGTGTTGCACATCCTGCCTCGGAGCTGCGATGGTGTAGGTGAAGGGCGCTTGGTACCAGGGTTCGCCACTGCTGATGGCGTTCTGCAGATCGGTGAGGTTGCCGATGTGCGAGGCCCGCAGGATGCCCAGTTCACGGGTAAAATAGCTGTAGTACACCTGCGCTCCACCCCAGTGGCGTTGCACGCCCGTGGCCATGGACAGCCCCCATTCGCGCATGCCCGTATTGCTGAGCACGTGGTCCGGCGCCCGGGAATCACCCAGCGTGCGCCCGGAGGCCTGCACCCGCCAGCCCAGTCCGCGTACCGCCGGCACGGCACCCTGCAGCATGCCCTGCGCTCCCCCGCCCCGGCCGTTCAACAGACCGATGGCCCGGACCTCCCCCTCCATCCCGCCTTCACGGGGCAGTTCCACCGGCTCTGTGATCACCACCCCGCCCAGGGCATCAGCGCCGTACTGCACAGATGCCGCACCTTTCACCACGGTGACCGCATCGCTGGAGAAGGGGTCGAGGCTGGGCGCATGCTCGGTGCCCCACTGCTGGTCCTCCTGGCGGATGCCTTGGTTGAGGGTGAGCACCCGGTTGCCATGGAGCCCGTTGATCATGGGCTTGGCGATGGTGGGTCCACTGGAGAGCTTGGTGACCCCGGGGATCACCTCGAGCATGGTGGCGAGATCACCGCCCGTGGACCGTTCCATGGCCCTGCGGTCCAGTTCCGCCTTGGCCGAGCCCACGTTCTCGTCCGGCCGCTCACGCACCACCTCCAGCTCACGCAGCTCCTCCACATGATGTTCCAGCCTGAACTCCATCTCCACATCGCGACGGAGGTCCAACTTCCGCTCCACGGGCGTGCATCCCAGATGGGAGACCCGGACCCGCAAAGGGCCGGGGCACAGCCCTTGCACACTGAAGCGCCCCTGGTCGTCACTGACCGCACCACGTTCCAGATCAGGCAGCCACACCTCGGCGAACGACAGCGGGGTGCGGTCATGATCATCGATCACACGGCCGCTCAGCTTCAGCGCGCATGTATCCGATTGGGCATGGAGCGCCGAACCCGAGAAGAACAGGGCTATACCGAGCAGAAGCCGGAAGTGCCACATAGGGCTGAAGGGATGGGCGAACAGGGGATGAAGGACACGCAATGAAGGCGGTCACGGGGGCACCGTGCACCCGCACAGGGCGATGATCGGCGGTCAGCTCAAGTAGGCAGGCGGCGCCCTCCCCATCGTCCCCCGGACCTCGTCACCCAAAAACCTGCCGGCCGACGATCGGTGCAGGTCAACCGGAAAGCCCGTCTCCATGGCAAGGTGCCCCAGGACCAGCGGCGCCACAGGAAGCTTATCCAACTCACAATCAACACATTGAGCACGCCATTGGGAACCATTGCCCCCCTGCTCATGGTGCGCCTCATCGTGGTGGAGCGCATGCTGCAAGGGGCGAGCGCACCCATGCAAGGCGAAGAGCACGAGCATCACCCGCACCATCAACGTGAGGCTCTTCCAGCCCGGCATGCCCCAAAAGTACGGCGTGCCACTGCCCCGCTTGGTCTATTTTCGCGTTCCAACATTCGGAACTACCATGTCCTTTCTCCGCAGTCTTTCTACCGCCACGCTGTTGAGCGCCCTGCCACTCCTCAGCGTGGGCCAATGGCAACCCTATCAAGCGAACACCTTTGGGGTTCAGGCCGTGCGTAGCATCACCACACACGATGGGGGCATCTACCTGGCAAGCTTCCCTGGCGGTGTGTACAAGAGCACGGACGACGGTGCAAGCTGGACCACGGTGAACACCGGTCTTCCCAACACCAGTGGGATCATCTTCATCGAGTCCGTGGGCAGCAACGCCACGCACCTGTTCGCCGGCACCCAGTCGGGTGTTTATCGCTCGGCCAATGGTGGCAGCAGCTGGACCTTGGCGAACGGCACATTGACCGCCAATGCCAATGTGTACGTGAACAAGTTCTTCAACTTCGGCGGGGTCACCTTCGCGGTGATGAGCGGCATGATCTCCAGCGGCGGAGGCGTCTACCGCACGACCAACAACGGGGACAGCTGGACCGTCTCGCATTTGGGCATGAGCAGCAACATGGTCGTGTATCACCTGGCCAGCATCAACAACATCCTGTACGCCGCCACCAGCACGGGCCTCGTGCGAAGCACCGACAATGGGCTGAACTGGACGGCAGTGCCCAACTCCAACTTCACCATGTACTCCATCCAGGGCACACCCACGCGGCTGGTCTGCATCAGCGATGGTGGTTACAAGTATTCGACCAACGGTGGGAACAGCTGGCAGAACGCCACGGGCGCCGTGGCCGCACCGCTTGCCAAGAGCCAGCTGATCCTTTACGACAGCAAGTACTTCGCGATCACCGGTGGCAGCCAGGGCGTGCTCCAATCCACCAACCAGGGCGCGACCTGGACGGCCTTCAACACCGGCTTCACCGTGAACGATGCCATCTCGCAGGAAGAGTTCCATGCCTCGGGCAACAAGCTCTATGTGGGTGCGCTGTTCGACATCTACAGCATCAACGGTACGACCACGGCGATCGAGGACGAAGGTGATGCGGCACTTCCCCACCCCTACCCGACGGTGTTCACGGATGGTTTCCAGATCGACCTGAGCACGCTTGGCGGAGGTGATGTCCTGCTGCTGGATGCATCGGGCCGCATCGTGGCGACCCACACCAGCATGCCTGGGCAGCTGGTGCGTATCGAACGCAAGGGTCTGGCGCCGGGCAACTACCGCGTGGTGATCGAGCGCAACGGTCGTCGCTCCCTGCTGGGCACGGTGATCGCCGACTGATCCATGGGACCGGTCCGGCACATCGGGGTGCTCACCTCCGGCGGCGACAGCCCGGGGATGAACGCCGCCATCCGGGCCGTGGTGCGCACCGCCGCCTTCCGGGGGATACGCGTGAGCGGGATCATCGGCGGGTATGATGGGCTCGTGAACGACCACCTGCGCGAGCTTGGCCCGCGCGATGTGAGCAACATCATCCAACGCGGCGGCACCATCCTGCGGTCCGCCCGCAGCGAAGCGTTCCGGACCGCGGAAGGTCGCACCCAGGCAGTGGCCACGATGGCACGCCATGGACTGGACGCACTGGTGGCCATTGGAGGTGATGGCACCTTCACCGGCGCCAAGGTGCTCCTCGATGAGCACGGGTGCCGGGTGATCGGGCTGCCGGGCACCATTGACAATGACCTTGCAGGAACGGACCGCACGATCGGGTTCGATACCGCCGTGAACACGGCCGTGGAGGCCATGGACAAGATCCGCGACACGGCCTCGTCCCATGACCGGTTGTTCTTCGTGGAGGTGATGGGGCGCGATACCGGTTTCATCGCATTGGCCAGTGCCATTGCCTCTGGTGCCGAGTACGTGATGCTGCCCGAACTGTGCCAGAGCATCGACCAACTGGTCAAGGAATTGTCGCAGGCCTCGCGCCTGAAGTCATCGAGCATCGTGGTCGTGGCCGAAGGCGATGAACAAGGCGGAGCTGTGGCCATCTCCGAGCAGGTCAGGAAGCTCCTCCCCGACCGGGACATGCGCGTCACCGTGCTCGGACACCTCCAGCGCGGGGGCTCGCCCACTGCCATGGACCGCATCCTGGCCAGCCGGCTCGGCTCGGCAGCAGTGGAACAGTTGCTGGCGGGTGAGCACGGGTGCATGGTGGGTGAAGTGAACGGCCAGGTACGCACCACCCCGTTCGCGGGGGCCATCGGAAAGCGGAAAAGCCTGCAGGAGGACCTGATCGCCTTGGTGGGCATCCTCTCCACCTGAACCGACGGTAGCGCTCGGCTTGACCGGTGCAGTGGAAGTCCGCTTTCAGGCGCACGACCGAAAGGTGAGCATTGTTCCAAATGAGAAAGGCCTCCCTGCCAGGAGGCCTTCTCGTCCAACACGGCTTATCACTGACGGACAAGCCTGCTTTGCGCGAGCGGTCTGCCTTCCGCATCCAGCGCAAGTACGATGTAGACCCCGGAGGGCAGTGCCTCCAACTGGAGGCGTTGGCGGACCGGTGCCTCGAAGACCAGCGCACCGATCGCATCATGGAAGCGGAGGCTGCGGGCCTCGGGGATGGTGCACTGCACAAGCACCTCGCCCAGGGTGGGGTTGGGAGCGAACGTCAGGCCATGACCAGCAGCGTTCTCCCCGATGCCCGTGGTGATATCACAGACATCGCCCACGCCATTGGCATCCCAGTCCTGCTGCTCCGGGTTGTACACCCACACACAGTTGTCGCAGGGGTCACCGATGCCGTCACCGTCAAAGTCCGCCTGGTCCGGGTTCGCGGTCGCATCGCAGTTGTCCATGCAATCCACCAGACCGTCCGCATCGGTGTCCGCATCGGGCACGATACCGGTGGTGCCACCAGCACAGGTGCCACAGCCATCGATGAAGGCGGATCCACCCGGCACGCCGGCACAATCAACAGCCAGGTCAAGGAGCCCCACGCAGTTGCATTCGGAGTTCCACGTGTCGTTATAGGTCACCGGATTTCCGTCGTTGCAGGGCGTACCGGGCAAAGCCGTGCCGTTGGCGACACCCAGGCAATCGAACACCACCGGCGTACCAGCGCACTGGCAGTTCGCACCCCACACATCGTTGATGGTGTTCGCGTTGTTGTCGTTGCAGGAGGTACCCGGCAGTGCGGTGCCACCAGCCACGCCCAGGCAGTCGATCACTTGACCCACGCACTGGCAGTTGGTGTTCCACGTGTCATTGCCCGTGGAAGCGTTGCCGTCGTTGCAGGGCGTACCAGGCAGCGCCGTGCCGTTGGCGACACCCAGGCAGTCGAACACCACCGGCGTACCAGCGCACTGGCAGTTCGCGCCCCACACGTCGTTGATCGTGTTCGCGTTGTTGTCATTGCAGGCCGTGCCGGGCAGCGCGGTGCCGCCAGCCACACCCAGGCAGTCGATCACCTGACCCACGCACTGGCAGTTGGCGTTCCACGTATCATTGCCCGTGGAAGCGTTGTTGTCGTTGCAGGCGGTACCCGGCAGCGCGGTGCCACCAGCCACGCCCAGGCAGTCGATCACTTGACCTACGC
>CAUJFM010000171.1 GCA_963169595.1 Bacteroidota bacterium
CTGGCCCTGGCCCTGCGCCCCGACCTCACGCTCTGTGCGGGCTGGATCGACAAGGGCTATGTGAAGGTGTGTCGGAAACTGCGGGCGGCCGGACTCCGCACCGTGCTGTGCAGCGATACCGCCTGGCGCGGCGATCTGCGGCAGTACGTCGCCTCCGTCATCGGTCGGCTCTCCTTCGGCCGGATCTTCAGCCATGCGTGGGTGACGGGGGAAGGTCAACGGACCTACGCCTTGCGCCTGGGCTTCAAGGCGGCGAACGTGCGCACCGGGTTCTATGCGGCGGATACGGCCCTCTTCCTGCCCGTGGGCGAGCGGCTGCTGAACGCGCGCACCGACCGTTGGCCGCACCGCCTGCTCTGCGTGGCCCGTTACATCCCGGTCAAGCAACATCAACTGCTCTGCGATGCCTTTGCCGCCCTGTGCGAACGCGGGGAGGCCGGCGATTGGGAGCTGCTGCTGGCCGGCACGGGTGAGCTCTATGAGGCCGTGCGTGCGTCCACCAGTGGTTCGCACCCGCGCATTGCGCACCTGGGCTTCGTGCAGGCGCCCGACATGCCCGCCGTGCTCGAACGCAGCGGGGCCTTTGTACTGGCCAGTTCCTATGAGCCTTGGGGTGTGGTGGTGCAGGAGCATGCCTGTGCCGCCTTGCCGCTGGTGCTGAGCGATCGGGTGAAGGCCGGGGAACGCTTCCTGGAGCCTGGCCGGAACGGCATCCGATTCACCGCCGGTGATCAGGCCTCGCTGGAGCGTGCGCTCCGTGAACTGTTCCGGATGACCGACGGTCAGTTGCGCGAAATGGGCAAGCGGAGCATGGAGCTCGGTCGTTCGTGGGGGCCCTCGGAATGGGCGCTCACCCTTGTCCAACTGGCCCGCACCACCCCATGAGCAAGCCGCAGGTCCTCGTGTTCGTGGATTGGTACAAGCCGGGCTACAAGGGCGGCGGTCCGGTACGCAGCATGATGAACCTGGTGGACCACCTGGGCGACCGTGTGGACCTCTGGTTCGTGACCGGCGACAAGGACTACACCGCCACGGAACCCTATCCGGGCATCGTCCCCGACCAATGGACCAGGCTGCCGAGCGGCGAGCACGTGTGGTACGCCTCGCGCACCGGTCGCACCCGAAAGGCCTGGCAACGCCTGCTCACCGAACGCGCCTGGGACACCGTCTACATCAACGGCATGTTCTCGTGGTGGTATTCGGTGATGCCGCTGGTGCTGTTGCGTGGCCAGGCCCAGCGGCGCATCGTGGCGGCACGCGGTATGCTGCTGCCCGGGCCCATGGGGCAGGGCGCGCTGAAGAAACGCGTCTTCCTCAAGGCAGCACGCACACTGGGCCTCTATCGCGGCGTGGCGTTCCAGTCCACCAGTGCGGACGAGACCGCGAGCATCCAGCAATGGATCGGCACCGACATCCCGGTGCACCTGGTGCCCAACCTGCCGCGGAAAGTGGACCTGTCCAAGCGTCCTGCCCGTCCGAAAACACCCGGCCAAGTGCGGCTGGTGAACGTGGTCCGCATCGCCACCGAGAAGAACATCCACCTCATCATCCAAAGCCTGCACGGACTTCGCGGGGAGGTGAGCTTCGACCTGTTCGGTCCCGTTCACCATGCCGATTACTGGGTCGCCTGCCAGCAGGCCATCGCGCAGCTTCCAGCGAACGTGCGCTTCACCTACCGGGGACCGTTGCCTTCCGAAGCCGTGCCGGACACCCTCGCCGAAGGGTACCATGCGCTCTACATGCCCAACGAGGGCGATAACTTCGGCCACACCATGCTCGAGGCCATGTGCACCGGACTGCCCCTGCTGATCAGTGATCGCACGCCGTGGCGCGACCTGGAGCGGCAGCAGGTGGGCTGGGACCTGCCATTGAACGATCTATCCGCCTTTACGCGCACCATCCAGCAGCTCATCGACATGGACCAGACCACCTTCGACCGCTGGAGCGAGGGGGCCTTCGCGTACGGACTTCGCCAGGCACAGGACCCGCAGGCCCTGGCGCTCAACCTTCAACTCTTCGGGGCATGAGCGGTGACCGCGTGCGTGTGGACCTGTCCCGCTTCGACAACTCGAAGACCTTCGATCCCGGTGCGGGCGTGGTGAAGCGCACCCTTTGGTACTTCACGAACTCGCTGTTCTTCCTCAACCCCCTGTTCCCGTTCCGTTCGCCGAAGCCGCACCTGCTGCGCCTCTTCGGGGCTCGGGTGGGGAAGGGGGTGGTGATCCATCCGGGCGTGAACATCAAGTTCCCCTGGAAGCTCACCATCGGCGATCACAGCTGGATCGGGCAGCGCGCGTGGCTGGACAACCTGGACACGCTCACCATCGGCAACAACGTGGTCATCAGCCAGGGCGCCATGATCATTCAGGGCAGCCATGATTACAAGAAGGTCGACTACCCCACCTACACCAAGCCCGTGGTGCTGGAGGACGGCAGCTGGGTGGGGGCGGGGGCCATCGTCACCCTGGGGGTTACGCTGAAGAGCCACAGCGTGCTGGCCGTGGGCAGCGTGGCCACGAAGGACCTGGAGGCCTACACGGTCTACCAGGGGAATCCGGCGGTGGCGGTGCGGGAGCGAGTGGTCGCATAACCCAGATGGTGAAGCGCTCCGACAATAGTGCGGGGTCAACTCCGTTCGTGGTGCTCAAGTCAACAAGCATGCATCGTTCTACCCTCCTGATCGTCATCCCGTTCATGTTCCTTTTGGTCTACGCTGCTTTCGCCTGGACAAGGATCAAGATCGACGGCATAATGGGCGAGCCATTCGATCTGCTTGGATGCACGGACACGCAGTACGCTGAGGGCTATTCACATTGGAGGTTCGATAGCATTGAAGTTGGCATGACGGAACATGACGTGATCGCCATTCTCGGTGAGCCTTTGTACCGCTGGGCCCCGTATGGCGGTCGCAGCACGAGCAAGCGGTTCCCTGAAAAAGCTCACTTCATTGGGCTGGTCTACAGCCGAAGCCCGTCGAGCACACACTACCGCCTTCGGCAGGTCAACCTCGACAATGGCGTGGTCGCCGAGGTACGCGGCTATTTCTATGTGGATTGAGGCTTCTGCGTATCGTTCTCACCTTCATTCCGTTCTTTGTCGCAGTGTACAATTTTGAACAGGGGTGAAGGTCTCGTTGATCACGGTCTGTAGGAACGTTTCGCCGGTCATTGCCGAAACGCTGGACAGCATCCTGGCCCAGACGCACCCCGACATCGAACTGATCGTCATCGATGGCGCCAGCACCGATGGCACGGTGGAGATCCTCAACAGCTACCGCAGTGCACCCGGCAGGCGCGGCATCGACATCCTCGTGAGCGAGCCCGACAAGGGCATCTACGACGCCATGAACAAAGGCCTGGCGCGTGCC
>CAUJFM010000172.1 GCA_963169595.1 Bacteroidota bacterium
GAAGAACACCTTCCTGCGCACCCGGGAAGGCCGCGACCTGCCGCTGGAGGAGAGCCTGGACAAGCTGGAGCGCCAGTTGGACCCGGAGAAGTTCATCCGCCTCAACCGGCAGCTGATCGTGCACATCCAGAGCATCAAGGAACTGCTAGCCTACAGCAAGAGCCGGGTGAAGGTGGTATTGGACCCACCCTACGGCGACGATGCCATCGTGAGCAGTGAGCGCAGCGCCGAGTTCAAGCGCTGGCTGGCGGGCCGGTGACCGGCCCTTCCATCCCCATCGGCCGTTCTTCCCGTTCCATCCGCATCGATCCTTCGAACGGTGCACGGATGTTCAAGCTTTGGCCCTGCACTGGTCGACCGTCCACACGCCGACCAGGCCACAACGCCGAGCGCCATGAACACGCATGCCTTGGAGCACACCACCGACCTGGAGGAGGCGGACCTGCGGAGCCTGATGACCATGGAGGTGAGCGGTCTCCTTGGCGGGTTGATCCGCTTGAACCAGGCCGAGCGGTACCACCACCGATTGAACGTCTTCGTCGTGCTGGCCGAGCTGCTGGACCTCCGCCGGAAGGCCGAACTGGAGCTCGGGGAGGACCGGCGTCCGGTTCATCGGCGGCATTTCCCGGTTCGTCAGGAATTGGGTGGACAGGACCAAGGCCTGGTGTGATCTTTGAACTACCAACAAGACCAGGCCATGTTCCCCAACGCCATCTTCCGCACCATCAGGCTCCCGATGCGTATCGGTCTCGCTTTGTCCGCCGGGGCTTTCGCGCTGGCCGCCTGCCAGCATGAGCCCATCGTGGGGCCCATCGTGGATGACAACGGGGGCAATGGTGGAGGCGGTGGTGGCACCAACCCCTGCGACCCGAACACGGTCTACTTCCAGCAGCAGGTGCTCCCGCTCCTGATCAGCAATTGTGCCATCCCGGGCTGTCACAACACGGCCACGGACGACAACGACTGGATCCAGATCACGGACTACCAGAGCCTGATGAACAGCGGTATCGTGCAGGATGGTGACCTGATGGACGCCATCACGGAGACCGATCCGAACGACATCATGCCCCAGCCGCCCCAAGCGCCCTTGACGCCCCAGCAGATCGCGCTCATCGGCACGTGGATCCAACAAGGCGCCCAGAACAACAGCTGTACCTCGGCCACGTGCGATACCCTGAACGTGACCTACTCGGGCACCATTGTTCCGCTGATCCAACAGCGCTGCCTGGGCTGCCACAGCGGCGGAACACCGCAGGGTGGGCTCAACTTCAGCTCATGGTCGGTGGTGAACGCCGTGGCGATGGACGGCCGCTTGGGCCGCTCGGTCACCCATGACCCGGTCGGCATCCCCATGCCGCCGAGCAGCCCCATCATGCCCACCTGCGAGGTGCGCAAGTTCCTCCTCTGGATCGAGGCCGGCGCCCCGAACAACTGAGCCACCCATGCCGCGCATCCATCGCATCGCCGTTCCCCTGCTGCTCCTGCTTCCGCTGGCCGGCTGCTATTACGACAAGGAGGAGGTGCTGTACCCGAACAGCTTCTGCAACACCACCAACGTGACGTGGAGCGGGACCATCCAGCCCCTGGTGACCTCCCGCTGTGCTTCGCCCGGCTGCCATGTGCCCGGGGGCCAATCACCGGACCTGTCCACCTACACGGCCTTCAAGGCCCAGGTGGACCTGGGGCGGGTGCAGGCCCGTGCCATCCAAGGGAACCCGAGCTTCATGCCGGCATCGGGGAAGCTGCCCAATTGCAACATCCAACAGCTCCAGGCGTGGATCGACGCCGGGGCCCTTAACAACTGACCACCATGCGACCCAGGACCATGATCGCTGTGTTTGCCACCGTAGCCGTAGTGGGCGGCGGCACCTATGCCTACCTCGAATACGAGCGGGGGGTGAGCGGCGCTGCGGAAATGAAGCCGGTGGCCACGGTCACCGCAGGTGAGCTGCTTTCGGCCTACACCACCGATGAGGCCGCCGCCGACCAGCGCTTCGTGGGCTCCGCCGACCAGGCCATCCAGGTCTCCGGCACCATTCGCGCCATGGAGCCGGTGGGCAGCGACAAGACCAACGTGATCCTCGAGACCGGCGACCCCATGGCCGGGGTGGTCTGCGAGTTCTCCAATGCCGACCTGCCGCCGGACTGGCGCTCGGGCACCGAGGTCACTGTACAGGGCATCTGCACCGGGATGCTGATGGATGTGGTGCTGGTGCGCTGCATCGGGGTGCAATGACGCCCGCCGTGTGGACCGATCTGAACTGAACCGTCGAACAACGAACCGAACAAAACATGAACACTGCAAAGAACCTCCTTTTCGTAGCGCTGGCCCTGCCGCTTTCCCTCATCGCACAGGACCGTTACGGCACCCGCAACGGGCACATCGCCTTCTTCTCCGAGACCTCCATGGAGAACATCGAGGGCAATAACCACAAGGTGAGCAGTGTGTGGGACGCCACCTCCGGCGCCATCCAGTTCGCCGTGCTCATCAAGGCCTTCGAGTTCGAGAAGGCGCTGATGCAGGAGCACTTCAACGAGAACTACATGGAGAGCAACACCTTCCCCAAGGCCGAGTTCAAGGGGAAGGTCACCGGGATCACCGCGGATCAGCTGAAGAAGCCCGGCACCTACGAGGTCGCCGTGGAAGGCGACCTGACGATCCACGGTGTGACCAAGCCGGTGAAGACCAAAGGCACCATGGTGGTGGCGGCCGATGGTACGGTGAAGGCCTCCTGCGACTTCAACGTGAAGCCCGAGGATCACGGCATCAAGGTCCCCGGCATGGTGCGCCAGAACATCGCCGAGCAGATCCTGGTGAAGGTGCGGATGGACTACGCCCGCCTGTGAGCCATACGTTCATCTTCACACCGTGACCTCCATGCATCGCAACCTATTGCTCTCCGGCCTGCTGTCCCTGCTGGCCGGCGGCGCGCTCGCCCAGGAAGATGACCTGCTCAAACTACTGGGGGAGGAGGAGGCCGGTCCCGAGTACACCACGGCGGCCTTCAAATCCACCCGGGTCATCAACGGGCACAGCGTGGAGAACACGGCGCATGGCGTGCTCGACTTCCGCATCGGTCACCGCTTCGGACCGGTGAACGGCGGGGCCAACGAGTTCTGGGGGCTGGACCAGGCCACCATCCGGCTCGGACTGGACTATGGCGTGACGGACCGCCTGATGATCGGTATCGGGCGGAGCAGCTTTGAGAAGACGCTGGATGGTTTCGTGAAGTACAAGGTGTTGCGCCAATGTGATGCCGGTTGCACCATGCCGGTGACGCTCGCCTTTGTGGCGGGCACCGCGATCAACGGGCTCAAGCAGTCCGTGCTATGGCCCTATCCCGCGGAGGAACGACCGTTCTACTTCAGCCACCGCATGTCCTATTCGTTCCAGATGATCCTGGGGCGCAAGTTCAGCGAGTCCGTCACCTTCCAGCTCAACCCCGGTCTGGTCCACATCAACCTGGTGGAGAAGGCGGACCAGACGAACGACATCATCCATGTGAGCGGTGCAGGCCGCATGAAACTGAGCAAGCGCGTGGCGATCAACGCCGAGTACTTCCATGTGCTGCCCGGTCAGATCCCCGATCCCACCGCCGCCGAGGTCGCCGCTGGCCAGCTGCCCGTGCGGAATTCGTTCTCCATCGGGTTCGACATCGAGACCGGGGGGCACGTGTTCCAGCTGCACATGACCAATTCACTGGCCATGTTCGAGCGGGGATTCATCACCGGCACCACGGAGCAATGGACGGATGGGGGCATCCACTTCGGCTTCAACATCTCGCGGGTCTTCACCCTGCACGATCCGAAGGCCAAGCGCTGACCGGGTCAGCGCCGTCCGCTGCGCGCCTGCATCACCTGCAGGTATTCGGCCAGGTTCTCCAGTTCCATGATCCCCACCACGCGGTCGTGGCTCACCACTGGCAGGATGGGATGGCCTTCGAGCACCATGCGCTGGTAGCTCTGATGGGCAGATGCCTCCGGGGCCACCAGCTGTGGCTGTCGTAAGGGGAGACCGTTCAGGAGCAGGTCGCTCTTGCCTTCGGCCACTGCGGCCAGGAGCTCTTCCCGCGTGAGCAACCCACGCAGGTGATCACCTTCCATCACGAGCAGGGTGCTGTCCCCGCCGGCCAGGAGCTCATCCACCGCCTCCTGCACCCGTGCGGTGGAGGGCATGGCCCAGAAGCGCGTGCGCATCACCTGGCCCACCGTGATGCCCTCGAGCAGGGCCTTCTGCCTTACGCTGCGGGCTTCGGCACCGGCGGCCAGGAAGACGAAGACCCCGATGAAGGCCATGAAGGGGGCTCCCAGGAAGACGCCCCCGATCACGAAGCCCACGGCGAAGAGCCGTCCTACCTGGGCGGCGATCCGCGTGGCACGTTCACGCGACATGCGCATGCTCAGCACGGAACGCAGGATCCGGCCACCATCCATCGGGAAGGCCGGCAGCAGGTTGAACAGGAACAGGGACAGGTTCGCGGTGAACACGAACATCAGCACGTTGGTCCACGAGGTGGCGCCCAGGAGCACATCCGAGAAGAACAACGAGATGCCGGTGAGCGCGATGGCCGTGAAGCTCAAGGCGGCGATCACCAGGTTCACCAGCGGGCCCGCGATGGTGATCCAGAACTCCTGACGGGGATCCTCGGGCATGCGCTCCAGGCTGGCCACACCACCGATGGGCAGCAGGGTGATGTCGCGTGTGCGGATGCCATACCGCCGGGCGGTGAGGGCGTGACCGAACTCGTGCATCACCACACAGACGAAGACGATCAGCACCAGTCCGGTCTGGGCCAGCACCTCGCTCCACGGTTCGCCGCTCACCAGTCCGGACCCGATGATCCAGGCCGGGAGCAGCAGGAAGGTCCAATGCAGCAGGACCTTGATACCCTTGAAGGAGAAGAGCGGCAGCCCGCCGCTGAGGCCGCGCGCGGCCATCAGGAGGCCGGTTGTTGCAGCACCAACATGGGGATGTGGGTGTGCATGGCCAGCTTGGTGGCGGTGCTGCGGTGGAAGAGCTGTTCGAACAGGCCACGCTGGCGATGGAGCACCACCACCAGGTCCGCATCGTTCTGGTCGGCGAAATCGTGCAGGGCCGTCATCACGTTCTCGCCACTGAGGTAATGCTGGGAGTGGGGGATGGCCCCGAGCAGATCGTCGAAGCGCACGTCCGCTGCTCCCGGGTCGGCCATCGTCTCCTCGTTCACCACGCGCACGATCATCACTTCGGCCTTCGACCACCGCGCAACGTCCACCAGCACCTGCACCGAGGCACGGTCCACGGGACCGCCATCATCGGCGAGCACGATGCGCTTGGGGGAGCGGTAGGTGGCCTGCTCGGGAACGGCCAGCACGGGCAGGTGCCCGGCCTTGATCACATCCGCCGTGTTGCTGCCGAGCAGCACCGCTTTGAGGCCGCTGGCGCCCTGGGTGCCCATGGCCACCAGCACGGGGCGGTCCGCCTCGGCGGCGTAACTGCCCACTACCTGGGGCAACGGACCGTGCTCCACGGCCGTGCTCAGTTCAGGCTGCAGCCCGGGCAGTGCATCGCGCAGCTTGTCCGCGAACTGGCTCGTTCCGTCCAAGGCCTCCTGGGCCATCAGGCCGTCCACGTTCCACATGGGGCTCACCGAACTGGTCGGGGCCACATAGCAGTTCAGCAGGGTGTACCGATTGCCCTCATCGCCGAACAACTGCACGGCGAAGGTGGCCGCGTTCAGCGCGTTGTCACTGAAGTCCGTGGGAATGAGGATGTGGGACATGTGTCAGGCTTAGTGGCCGTGACCGTCGCCATGCGCGGGGGCCTTGCTGCCGTCCACCAGCACATAGCCGATGAAGAGCAGCGCCAGCATGACCACGAAGCTGATCAGGCCTTTGATGTTCTCGGCACCCTCGGGGGTCTGCAGGTCCTCGGTATCCAGCAGGGCGTACCGGAAGGGGATCAGGAAGGCGACGAGCCAGAGTGCGAGTCCGATGATCTTTTTCATGGTGGGGTCTGTGCGTGGCGAAGTTAGTGGGTGCCGTGGAACCGCGTCCGGCAGGCTCAGGAGTTGGCGAGCCGCTCCAGCCCGTTGAGGTTCTTGATGCGGATGTCGCGGCCTTGGACCTCGATGAGACCGTCCTCTTTCAGGTCGGTCAACGTGCGGATGAGGGATTCGGTGGCGGTGCCCACCAGGGTGGCGAGGTCCTCCCGGCTGATGCGTACGCCGAGGTCGTCCGCAGCCGCCCCGCCGTACCGCTTCCGCAGGCGCACCAGGGCCTGGGCCACCCGCTGGCGGACGGGCGCATAAGCCAGTTGGAGCAGGCGCTCCTCCGTGTCGCGCACCTCCTTGCTGAGCATCTTGATGAAGCGGATGCTCACGTCGCGGTCGCGGTAGAGCAGGGCCAGTAGCTCTTCGCGCGGGATGATGGCCACTTCGGTCTCGTCCAGGGCCTCCGCACTTTCAGCCACCCGGCCGTTCTCCAGTACGCTCATGTAGCCCAGGAAATCACCGTCCCCATGCAGGCCGGTGACGAGCTCCTTGCCATCGTTGTTCATCTTGAAGGTGCGCACCTTGCCCCGTTCGATGAAGAAGACGGACCGCAGCTCATCCCCCTCATGGAAGATCATCTCCTTCTTGGGGATGGTCCGGGTCTTGCGGTTCTCGGTGATCTCGTTGAGCGCTCCCACGCTCCGCGCATTGTTCACCAGGTCGCCCAGCCCGTCCATGCTCTGCTCAAAACCCTTGCGGAACAGGTCGCTGCGCTTCAACCGGCCTTCGATGGCATTGAGCAGCTCGCCTTCCTCGAAGGGCTTGGTCAGGTAATCGTCGGCCCCCAGTTCCATGCCTTTGCGGATGTCGCTCCGTTCGGCCTTGGCGCTCAGGAAAATGAAGGGCAGCTCGGCGGTGGCGGGGTCCTTGCCCAGCAGGTGCAGTACCCCGTAACCGTCCAGTTCCGGCATCATGATGTCGCACAGGATGAGGTCCGGCATGTGCTGCTTGGCCAGTTCCACCCCTTTCCGGCCATTCTCGGCCTTCAGCACGCGGTAGTTGGCCAGCTCCAGGATCTCCGCGGTGTTCTCCCGCATGTCCTTGTCATCCTCAATGAGCAGGATGGTCCTCATGGTGGTGATGTTGGGGTAGGGTGGCCGTAAAGGTGCTGCCTTTCCCCGGAACGCTGGTGAAGCCGATCGTTCCACCCATCAGGTCCAGGTACTTGCGTACAATGTTGAGGCCCAGTCCGGTGCCCTGCACGGTGAAGGCGTTGCTGGCCCTGAAGAATCGTTCGAACAGGTGTTGCTGGTCCTCCAGCGGGATGCCGATGCCTTCGTCCTCCACGGCGATCTCCAATCGGCCATCCGAGATCTGTGTGCGCAGGTGGATGCGTTTGCCCTCCGGGCTGTACTTCACCGCGTTCTGCACCAGGTTGCTCAGCACATGGTTCAGCATCTGGTGGTCCTGCACCACGGTGCGTTCGGTTCCCTGGTGGTCGTAATCGATCTGCTGGCCGGGCTTGGTCAGGTTGCGCAGTTCCTCCACCAGCTCGATGCAGACGTGCACCACATCGACCTCGGAGGGGTTGCACCGCACCATGCCCTGCTCCAGCTTGTCCAGCGAGAGGAAGTCGTTGAGCATGGCCGTGAGCTCGCGCACCTTGCCGCGGATCTTGCCCACGTGCCGGTCCACCTTCTCTTTGTGCTCACCGCCGCTGTAGCGGGCGATCAGGTCCACGGAGCTCATGATGGTGCTGAGGGGAGTGCGGAACTCGTGCGAGGCCATGCTCACGAAGCGGGACTTCAGGGCGTTGAGCTCCTTTTCCACTTCCAGGGCCTCGCGCACGCTCTGCTCGGCGGCCCGCAGTTCGGCCGTGCGCTGTTCCACGCGGTCCTCCAGCTCGTTGTTGGTGCGCTGAAGCTGCAATTCGGCCTCTCGTCGCTTGGTCACATCGGTGACCAGGCCCATCACGAAGCCATCGGAGCCGATGGTGAAATGGTTCAGGCTCACCTCCACCGGGAAGGTGCTGCCATCCTTGCGCTGGCCGTGCAGGTCCAGCCCCATGCCCATCGGTCGCTTCCGGGGGTGTTCCGTGTAGGTATCGCGGGACTTCACATGGCCCGCCCGCTTGGCCGCAGGCACCAGGATGTCGATCGGGCGGCCCAGCATCTCCGCCGCCGGGTAGCCGAACAGTTCGGACATCCGGGGGTTCACCAGGCAGATGGCGCCGGAACGGTCCACTACGACCAAGCCTTCCGCAGCCGTGCTGAAGAGCATGGCACAGATATCTGCCACATCATGCTCGCTGAAGGAGGAGCCGGTCATCGCCGCCAAGTTAGCGGCTCGTCCCTGAACCGGCATCAGGGCGAGGTGGGGGGATGCTGTTCGGTGGGTGCACCGGAACCCTCATCGTACACCTTCCACTTGTTCAGCGGCCTGGCGTACAGGTTCAGGGTCATGGACCGGCCCGTGTTGGAGTTGATGTAGCGGTGGATGCCCCGCCCGTTGTGGAGGTAGGAGAAGGACCCGGGGTCCAGCTTGGCCGAGGAGACCTTGCGCAGGGGGCCGTCCGGGGCGAACTCGAAGCGCTCCTCGATCACCGCGCCGGTCAACGGGTGGACCCAGGCCTCCTCCGTGGAATAGTCATGGATGCTGGTGCGCTGCCCTGGTTCATAGCAGATCAGCAACAGTTCGAAGGCATCCGTGCGAGCGATGCAGTTGCGCGTGTAGTGCTTCTCGTTCCACCGGGAGTAAGGTTCGAACTCCTCCACGGGGATGTCGATGCGGTCCAGGATCTCCAAATACCCCCTCCGCCCGGGCCCCTGCGCGAGCTCGTTGACCAGCTGTTCGATGGTCGTGATCGGCGTGCGGATGGTTCTGTTCATGGACTCAAAGCGCATCGGGAGCAGGAGGCGCTGGCGGTCAAGTCGCGAACGTAGAGGGCCGTGGCCGAGCCGGGACTGACGATCGTCAGGCATCCTTTCATTGTTCGATCAGGCGGTTCCATGAACATCTCTTCCTTGTTCAGCTGCCATTTGCAAACATCCTTCCATTCGGTCCATCCGTCCATGATCTTGCTCAGCGGAACAGCTGATGATCGTTGGCCTCAAGCAAAAAGGGCCGCCCCCTTGAGCAGCCCTTTCGCCCGGCATCCCGTGCGGACCGGCAGGTCATTTGATCGCGATCGTGCGCTTGCTCGATGCGCTCTCACCGGCCTTCTTCGGCACGGCGATCCGCAGCACACCGTCGGCATGCGAGGCCTTCATGGCATCCAGATCGGCATTGTCGGGCAGTTGAAAGGACCGCTTGAAGCTGCTGTAGTGCCACTCGCGGCGGGTGTAGCCTTCCTTCTCCTCCTTCTGCTCGTCCTTGCGCTCGGAGGAGATGGTCATCACGTTGCCATCGAGGTCCACCTTCAGCTCGTCCTTCTTGTAGCCGGGCGCGGCCACCTCGATCTCATAGCCCTTATCGCCGTCCTTCACGTTCACGGCGGGGAGGTCCCGGCCTTTGAAGAGATCGTCCTTGAACATGCGGGAGGGGAGGTCCCACAGGTCGGTGTCGAAGAACTGGGGCTTGCGCTTGATGAGCTCCATGGTATTGGGATTTGACGTTGAACACCCCGAAGCTGGTCACGGATCCAGACGTCGTCCATGACCTTGGTCGATCCGCGGGATGACCGGCGTCATGGAAGGAAAAAGGGGCCCGCGAAGGCCCCTTTGTCCAGTGGATGCAGCGGATGATCACATCACCTTGGCCATCCAGCGATAGAACTCATCCTTCAGCTCCTTGTAGAGCTGCTCGAAGGTGCCCATGCGCTCGCGCAGGATGGTGTGATCGCCAAAGGCGCGGTGGTCGATGGCGATCGGATGTTCCTTCACCTCCTTTTCCAGGAAGTTCTCGTGCTGCTTGATGTCGTGGCGCAGCTCATCGATCACCTCCCGTTCGCGGATGTACTGGTTCTGGAAGTGCTCCAGCTCGGCGAGGAGCGCCTTGTCGGTGTTGCGGGACACGATCTCCTCCATGCGCCGCTCAAAGATGCCGATCTCGTCCTTGCAGAACTGAAGGGTGTTGAGCCACACCTGATGTTCGAAGTGCAGGTCGCTCAGGTGCTTGGTGGGGGTGGCCTTGGTGGTGGTCGTCATGATGGATGATTGATCGAAGTGTTGTGCCGAAGATCTGCAGGACCGGTCAAGAATGACATGACCATGGTCAGTTGAAGTGGCACAGGAGGCCCTGGGGACCTCCTGTGTCGTGTGAAATAGGGCCGGGGGCTTATCAGCCGCGGTCCTTCAGGGCCACGTAATCGCGCTTGGTGGCGCCGGTGTAGATCTGGCGCGGACGGCCGATGGGTTCCTTGTTCTCCACCATCTCCTTCCACTGGGCGATCCAGCCCGGCAGACGGCCCAGGGCGAACATCACCGTGAACATCCGGGTGGGGATGCCGATGGCGCGGTAGATGATGCCGCTGTAGAAGTCCACGTTCGGGTACAGCTTGCGCTCGATGAAGTAGTCGTCCTTCAGCGCGATCTCCTCCAACTGCTTGGCGATGTCCAGCACCGGGTCGTTCACGCCGAGCTTGGTCAACACGTCGTCGCAGGCCTTCTTGATGATCTTGGCACGCGGGTCGAAGTTCTTGTACACCCGGTGGCCGAAGCCGAACAGGCGGAAGGGGTCGTTCTTGTCCTTGGCCTTGTTCACCCACTTCTGGATGTCGCCGCCATCGTTGCGGATGGTCTCGAGCATCTCGATCACCTCCTGGTTGGCCCCGCCATGCAGAGGGCCCCACAGGGCGGCGATGCCGGCGCTCACGGCGCTGTACAGGTTGCTCTGGCTGCTGCCCACCATGCGCACCGTACTGGCGCTGCAGTTCTGCTCATGGTCGGCGTGCAGGATCAGCAGCTTGTTGAGGGCGTCCACCACCACCGGGTCGGCCTTGTAGGCCTCGGTGGGCAACCCGTACATCATGTACAGGAAGTTCTCCACGTACCCCAGGCTGTTGTTGGGGTACATGTAGGGATGGCCCAGGTTGTTCTTGTAGGCGATGGCCGCCAGGGTGGGGAACTTGGCGATGAGGCGCACCACGGTCCGCATCCGGTCGGGGAGCGCGCGGTTCGGGTCCTGGCTCTTGGGGTAGAAGGTGCTCAGCGAGTTCACCATCGCCGAGAGGATGCCCATGGGGTGGGCATTGCTCGGGAAGAACTCGAAGAAGTGCTTCATGTCCTCGTGGACCAGGCTGTGGTAGCGGATCTGGTTCTCGAAGTCGTTCAGCTGCTTGGCGGTGGGCAGTTCGCCGTAGAGCAGCAGGTAGGACACTTCCAGGAAGCTTGCCTTCTCGGCCAGCTGCTCGATGGGGTAGCCGCGGTAGTGCAGGATGCCTTCCTCCCCGTCCAGGAAGGTGATGGCGCTGGTGGTGGCCCCGGTGTTCTTGTACCCCAGGTCCAGGGTGATGTACCCGCTCTGGTCCCGCAGCTTGCTGATGTCGATGGCCTTCTCGCCTTCACTGCCCACGATGATGGGGAACTCGTACGTCTTGCCGTCAAGGATGATCTGGGCCTTTTCACTCATCGCTGCTGCCGGGATTGTTGGGTAAGTCCGTTGTGAACGGGTGCGAAGTTAGCAAAGAACGTACCGCATCGTCCGGATGTTCATCAAACTGAAAAAGCCCGCGCTGGCGGGCCTTTTCCGGTAGGGATGGCAGGCTTATTGCCCGGCCCACTTGGCCTTGAAGGCGGCCATGAAGGCCTGGTAGTCCTGGGTCTTGTAATGGCCTTCCCCGAAGTAGACCAGGATGGGCTCCATCTGTTCCGGGGTCATGTAGCCCTGCACCGGGGCCAGCACGTTCAGGTCGCTGTCCAGGTACACCACCGTGGGGTAGGCGATGCGGCCGTTCACGTTGGCGATGGCGTAGGTGAGGTGGTGGGTGCCGTTGCGGCCGCCGGTGTTGGCCGGGTTGTAGTCCGGGTTCTCCAGCTTCTGACCCTTGAAGGTCACCGGGTCGCCGCTTTCCGCGTTGAACTTCACGGCATAGAAGTGCTTGTTCACGTACTCAGCCAGCCGTGGGTCGCTGAAGGTGCGCGAGTCCAGCATCTTGCAGGGGCCGCACCAGGCGGTGTACACATCCACGAACAGGGGTTTGGGGGCCTTCTTCGTTGCGGCCTGGGCCTCTTCCATGGTCATCCACCGGATGCCCTTCTGGGCGGTGCCGGTGGCGGGCTTGGCGGTGTTCTGGGCCAGGAGACCCAACGGGGCCAGGGCGAGGACGAACAGGAGGTGGCGCATGGCGGTGATCTGAGGGAGAGGTTACTGCGAAGACCGTGCCGGAACGATCAGTGGATGCCCTTCATCAGCTTCCGGACGAAGGGGGAGATGGCCACCAGCACGAGACCGGCGATCAGTGCGTACATGCCCAGTTGCAGGTAGCCCGACGTATAGCTCTCCAGCTTGGCCATCTTGGTGGCGTTCTCATCCGCAATGCTCATGCCGGCACCCAGCAGGCCGGCCACGTACTGGCCATAGGCGCTGGCCAGGAACCACATGCCCATCATCAGGCCCTGCACGCTGTGCGGGGAGAGCTTGGTCATCAGCGAGAGACCGATCGGGCTGAGGCAAAGCTCACCGAAGGTGATCACGAAGTAGCCGAGCGTGAAGACGTCCAGGGAGGTCACGCCATCGGCATCGGCGAAGAAGATGGTGGCATAGAACACATAGAAGGCCAGGGCCAGCAGCAGGAAGCCCAGGCCGAACTTCACCACGCTGTTGGGCTCCATGCCGCGCTTGCTGAGCCACACCCAGAGGATGCCCACCGGCGCGGCGAAGAGGATCACGAACAGGGAGTTCGAGCTGTTGTTCACCACGTTGGGGTCCATGGGGATGCCCAGCAGGGTGTGCTTCAGGTTGTTCAGCGCGAAGAGGCTCAACGAACCGCCGCTCTGCTCGAAGAAGGCCCAGAACAGGATGGAGAAGAAGATGAAGACCAAGGCCGCGGCCAGGCGCTTGTTCTCCTGGGCGTTGAACTTGCGCATCTCCCAAGCCAGGTAAACGAGCGTGGCCGGCCCGATGATGTACATGAACAGGTCCGTGTAGCGCGTGTTGGTGACCAGCAGCAGGATGAAGGGGATGGCGATCAGCGAGCCGATGTAGGTGGCGATCTCCATCAGCTTCCGCTTGTTGGCGGGCACATCCGGATGGATGGGGCTGAGGCCGATGGGGCCCAGGCTCTTCCGGGTCAGGGCGAAGTTCACCAGGCTGATGGTCATCACCACGGCCACCAGCCCGAAGGCCCAGCTCCAGCTGTGGTACTTGCCCACGTACACCATCAGCACACCGCCCAGCAGGGCCCCCACGTTGATGCCGGCGTAGAACAGGCTGAACCCGGCATCGCGGCGGCTGTCGTCCGTGCGGTAGAGCTGGCCCACCATGGTGCTGATGTTCGGTTTGAAGAACCCCGTGCCGATGATGGAGAAGCAGATGCCGATGTAGAACATCTCCTCCGGGGAGAAGGCGATCACCAGACCGCCGGCGATCATCAGCAGGGCGCCCCAGAACAGCGACTTCTGGAAGCCCAGGATCTTGTCCGCGAACACACCGCCAATGAAGGTGAAGGCGTACACGAAGGCCTGGATGGCACCGTACTGCAGGTTGGCGGTCACATCGTCCAACCCCAGCTGGCTCACCATGAACACCGTGAGCATGCCGCGCATGCCGTAGAAGCAGAAGCGCTCCCACATCTCGGTGAAGAAGAGCGCCCAGAGCTGCTTCGGGTACTTGCCCTCGAAGGTGCGGATCTGGTCCAGCGTGAGGTGTTGCGACATGGCGGGGTCAGTGTTCGGATATGGTCCGGTTCAGCCAGCGGAGCATGAGGAACATGCCGATGGCCGCCGCGCCGAGCAGGGCGAAGTTCACCAGGAAGAAGGTGCTCTTGTGGGGGTAGGTGTCCCACAGCGTGGCCAGGATGCCGCTGAGCTTGTTGCCGATGCTCGTGCTCAGGAACCAGCCGCCCATCATCAGCGCGGTGAGGCGCTTGGGGCTCACCTTGCTCACGAGGCTCAGGCCCATGGGGCTCAGGAAGAGCTCGCCGATGGTGATCACCCCGTAACAGGCCACCAGCCACCAGGCACTGGCCTTCATCTCCCCGTTGTTGCAGACATAGACCGCGGCCACCATCACCAGCGTGCTCAGCGCGCTGATCAGCAGGCCCCACGCGATCTTGGTGGCCGTGTTGGGCTCGCGGCCGCGGCGCTTCAGCCAGGCGAAGAAGGCCACCACCAGCGGGGTGAGCAGGATCACCCACAAGGGGTTCACGCTCTGGAACAGCTCGGTGTTGAAGAGCCAGATGGTGCTGCCCTCGGCGGGCATCAGTTCGGGCTGCAGGTTCTTGAAGTAGACCGGTTTCCCGAGCTCCTTCACCTCCTTGCCATCCACCTTCACCACCTTGAAGTTGTTGTCGTAGGCCGTGACGGAATCGGTGGTGTTCACCACCTTCTCGGCCAGGTAGAGCGCCTCGGTGGCCGGCTGCACGGCGGCGGGCACCTCGCGGTCAGTGTAGAACTGGGCCCAAGTGGTGAGGGCGGTGCCGTTCTGCTTGAACACGGCCCAGAACATGATGCTCACCGCGAAGATGCTGAGCAGGGCGGCCAGCGAACGCTTGTCGTCCACGCTCGCGCGGATCCACAGGCCCACATAGAAGATGATGACCGGGATGGTGGCGAAGATGAAGGCGTCGGTGCTGTCGCTGCCCAGCAGGTTGCCGGGGATGCTCCACGCGGCCATGCCCACGATGATGGCCGGCAGGAACACGGTGCTGAACACGCGGGAGAGCGGCATGTCCTCCTTCTGCGCGGGCTTCTTCACGTCGGCGTGGCGGTAGTGCTTCAACCCGATGGCGAACACGATGAGGCCGAGGAACATGCCCACGCCGGCGGTCAGGAAGGCCTCGCCCCAGCCGTACTTGTTGCGCATGTAGGCGGCGAACAGGTTGCACACGCTCGCGCCCACGTTGATCCCCATGTAGAAGATGTTGTAGCCGCTGTCCTTGTGCGCCTTGTAGTGCGGGTCGTTGTAGAGGTTCCCCAGCAGCGTGCTGATGTTGGGCTTGAAGAAGCCGTTGCCCACGATGATCAGCAGGAGCGATACGTAGAAGGCCGTCATGCCCGGCAATGCCAGGCCCATGTAGCCCAAGCCCATCAACGTGCCGCCGATGAAGATGGACCGCGTATAGCCCAACACCCGGTCGGCGAGGAGGCCGCCCAGGAAGGGGGTGAGGAACACCAAGGCGATGAAGGTGCCATAGATGTCGGCCGCATCCTTGCGGTCCATCGCCATGCCTCCCGTGCTCAACGGATCGGTGAGGTACAGCTGGAAGATGCCGATCATCAGGTAGTACCCGAACCGTTCCCACATCTCGGTGAGGAACAGGTAGGGGAGACCGGTCGGGTGTTTCCCGGGTGCCTTCGCTGCGGTCGCCATGCGGATGTTTATCGGATGCCGTGGAAGAGACGGTTCACCAGCGGGCTCACCAGAACAAGGAAGAGTCCGATGCCGACGGTGACGTAGCCCATGGTGCTGTACACATCCGTATAGGTGGCCAGACTGGCGGCGGTGTCCACCACCTGGTCCTCACCACTGCCATGTTCAGCCCCCGTGAGCTTGGCCAGCATGCCCGCGGCATAGTTGGCGCCGGCGATGCTCAGGAACCAGGCACCCATGGCCGTGGCGGTCATGTCCTTCGGCACCAGTTTGGTCACCATGCTGAGGCCGATGGGGCTCAGGAACAGCTCACCGGTGGTGTGCAGCATGTACAGCAGGGCCAGCGTCCACAGCGGCACCTGGTATTCCACCGCGAGGGGAGCGGCGATGAGGATCACCAGGTAGCCCAGGCCGAGCTGCAGGATGCCCAATCCGAACTTCATGGGGATGGTGAAGTCCTTGTCCGCCTTCTTGAGCTTCACCCACATGATGGAGAAGAGCGATCCGAAGATGAGGATGTAGGCGGGGTTGAAGAACTGCGTGGTGGCGGCGCCCATCTCCCAGCCGAACACGTGGCGGTCCACGTTGCGGTCGGCGAAGAGGGTGAGGCTGCTGCCCGCCTGCTCGAAGCAGGCCCAGAACACCACGTTGAAGAGCATCAGGATGATGAAGCCGAACATCTTGTCCAGCTGCTGCTTCCCATCCTTCACCCCACGGACGATGAGGCTGCCGATGACGAAGGCGGCCACGGCCAGCAGCACATAGCCGGCGATGGTGGTGTTACGCAGCAGGAAGTACAGCACGGGGATCAGTGCCAGGCACACGACCAGCACGGCGTTGAACGGGCTCAGCGGGCCGAACTTCGGCTTGTGCAGGGTCTCGGGGGAAGGAGGTCCGCTCAGGTGACCATAGTGCTTGCTCCCCAGTTGGAAGATGAGCACCCCGAGCAGCATGCCCACGCCGGCCAGCGCGAAGCCGGCCTTGGCACCGTAGATGTTGCCCACTTCAGCGCATACCGTGGTGGCCAGCAGCGCGCCCAGGTTGATGCCGATGTAGAAGATGGTGAAGCCGGAGTCCTTGCGGTGATCGCCGTCGGGGTAGAGGCGGCCGACCATGGTGCTGATGTTCGGCTTGAAGAGGCCGTTGCCCACGATGATCACGGCCATGCCCCAGAACAGGAGCATTTCCGTGCCCCCCACGATGATGAACTCACCGATGGCCATAAGCACACCGCCCAGCAGCACCGCCAGCCTGGACCCCAGGATCTGGTCGGCGATCCGTCCCCCGATCACCGGCATCACATACACCAGTGCGGTGTAGGCGCCATAGACGGCGAAGCCCTTATTGTCCCCCATCGCCAGTGACTTCACCAGGTACAGGAGCAGCAGGGCGCGCATGCCGTAGTAGCAGAAGCGCTCCCACATCTCGGCCATGAAGAGCCAGTACAGGCCGGGAGGGTGACCGGTGGTCGGTGCGTTGGTGTTGGTCATGAACGGGTGAGGGTTATGGCGCCCAAGGTATTAAAGGACCGGATCCGCCCAAGGGACCTGTCGGCCCTACAGCGTCTCGAGCAACCAGTTGGTCATCATCTCATAGAGGTGCAGGCGGGTGCTGCCTCCGTAGATGCCGTGGTTGCGGTCGGGGTACATGAACTGGTCGAAGGGCTTGTTGGCCTTCACCAGGGCGTTCACCATCTCGGCGGCGTTCTGGTAATGCACGTTGTCGTCGGCCAGACCGTGGATGAGGAAGTAATGGCCCTTGAGCTTGCCCACGTGGCTCACCGGGCTGTTCTCGTCGTAGCCCTTGCCGTTCTCCTGGGGCAGCCCCATGTAGCGCTCGGTGTAGATGGTGTCGTAGTAACGCCAGTTGGTCACGGGGGCCACGGCGATGGCCGCTTTGAACAGGTCCGCGCCCTGGGTGATGCACAGGCTGCTCATGTAGCCGCCGTAGCTCCAGCCCCAGATGCCGATCCGCGAGGCGTCCACATAGGGCTGCTGTCCCAGCCATTGGGCGGTGGCGATCTGGTCCTCCGTCTCGTAGCGGCCCAGCTGCCCGTAGGTCACATGCCTGAAGTCGCGTCCGCGATGGCCGGTGCCGCGCCCATCCACACACACCACGATGTAGCCTTTCTGGGTGAGCAGCGTGTGCCAGAGCTGGCCGCGCCCGTCCCACTGGTCGAGCACCTCGTTGCTGTTCGGGCCGCTGTACTGCACCATCAGCACGGGGTAGCGTTTGGCCGGATCGAAGTCCTTCGGCTTCATCATCCAGCCGCGCAGGTCGAAGCCGGCCTTGGTGGGGAACTGGAAGAAGCTGCGCTCCGCAAGGCCATACTCCTTGGCGGTGGACGCCAGCCGCGCATTGTCCTTCAGCACCTTCACCTGGCGGCCGTTGCCATCGTGCAGGGTCACCACCGGCACCGAGTTCAGGGTGCTGCGGGTGTTGATGAAGTAGCGGAAGCCGGCACTGAACTCGGCCTCGTTGTACCCGCCTTCGGGGGAAAGTTGCATCACGCCCTTGCCGCTGAGGGGCACGGCCAGCACATCCTGGGCCTCGGGTGCGCGCTTGGCGGCGGTGAAGACCACGCGCTTGTTCCTCTCGTCGATGCCCTTCACCGCGATCACGTCCCAATCACCGCGCGTCAGCTGCCGCGGCTCGCCGTTCATCGGCACGAAGTAGAGGTGGTTCCAGCCGTCCTTCTCGCTGGTGAGCACGAAGCCCGAGCCATCGGCCATGAAGTGGAGGTCGTCGGTCACCTCGATGTAGGTGAGGCTCGTCTCGAAGTACACCGGGCTGGGGATGGGGTCACGACCGCGCTGGGACAGGTCCACCGTGGCGATGACCTTCTCGTTCTGCAGGCGGTTCATGCGCATGAACCAGAGCACGTTGTCGTTGTTGGTCCAGCCCAGGCGGGGGATGTAGAGCTCGCCCTCCGGACCGAGGGGGATGTTCGTCGTGGTCCTCGCTGCCACATCGTACACGAAGAGCTGCACCGTGCTGTTGGTCTCGCCGGCCTTCGGGTACTTGAAGCGGTATTCGCTGGGGTAGAGCTGGCCTTTGTAGAGGGTGAGGTCGAACTCCTTCACGGCGCTCTCATCGCTACGCAGGAAGAGCAGTTTGGTGCCGCCGGGGCTCCACGCGTAGCCCTGCACCAGCGCGAATTCCTCCTCGTACACCCAGTCGGTGGCGCCATTGAGCACCTTGTTCCAAGCGCCGTCGTTGGTGATGCGGGTCTCGGTCATGGTGGCCAGGTCCACCACGAAGAGGTCGTTGTCACGCACAAAGGCGGCCTTGCTGCCATCGGGGCTGAAGCTGGCCAGGCGCTGCTTCGCCTTGGTCACATCGCTCAGGGGCACGAGCTTGCGGCTGGTGCGGTCATAGATGTAGTTGTAGGCGAAGTAGCTGTAGCGGTAGATCGGTTCCTGCTCCGTCTCGAACATCATCTTCCGCTCATCGCCGCTGAAACTGTACCCTTCAATGGCGATGGGCTCCTTCGCACCGGCGGGCACCAGTTCGCCACCGCGCACCAGGGTCGCCACCTTTTCGCCGCTGCGGTAGGCGTACTGCACGATCACCGGCTCACCGTTGTCCTGTTCCAGGGCGGTGTAGTGGAGGCCGTCCTTCATGCTCGCCAGCCCCCCCACGAACTCGGCGTTGAAGAGCGGACCGGCCCAGATATCCTTGTTCGTAAGGGTCTTTTGGGCGTGGATCGGGCCGGTGAGCAGCAGGGTGGCGCACAGGGCGGCCGGTGCAAGGCGTCGTAGCATGGTGCGAATATCGGGGGTGGGGGGCAAGCGCCGTACCGGTGTGAACGGCAGGGCTGGGGATGAGCGGTGAGCGCCTCACTCCCCGTACTCCTTGAAGCGGATCACGTTCCGGAGGCGCTCCTGACCGTTGGCGTTGATGTAGCGCTCCTTCACCGTGGTGTGGTCGGGCACCATGCGCTTCAACAGGAAGAGGGAGAGCCCGATGAGCGCTGCGGCCAGAACCAGTTCGAGAAGGATGGCCCACAGTGGGCTGGAGAAGATCCGCGCGGTGCTTTGAAGGAGACCAATGATGGTCAGCACGGCGACCGCCTTGTACGCCGCGCCACGATGCATGGCCACACCGATGGCGAGCACCATGTTCACCGCAGGCATGAGCAGGACCCACGGCAACATCTTGTCACCGTTCATCAGGACCAGCCCGAAGGCCGCCAGTAGCTTCAGCAGGACGGTGAGGACCAGCAGGCCGATCAGCGCGGTCTGTGCGGCTTGATGACGCTTCCGGGCTTCCAGCGAGGGGATGTAGCGGATGATGTTCGCCAGGTCCTCATCCGGCAGTCCCGACGAGGGCCGTAGTTCCTCGTAGACCTGCTGCCGGCTTTGGCCTGAAAGCACCTGCTGTTCAGCGGTCTTTCGTATCGCGCGTTTGCTCGGCTTCGGGTCCTTCATCAGGATCGCATCTGTGGCCAGGGGGAACCTGGTCGTTCCGGTCGAAGATATCCTGCGCGGCCCATTGTTGGCGGAAGCGCAGGCCTCACTCCTCCACGAAGTCCATGTCCTTGTGGAAGGTCTCGTGCACCCGCGTGGTGGCCCAGAAGGCGGCCCCGATGCAGACCACGCCAACGACCAGCGCACTGGTGACGTTGCCCAGCGGCATGGCCAGGAACTTGAACGCGTTGGTCACCGGCAGCACCGCCCCCCGCACGAAATTGGGCGTGGTGGTGGCCACGGTGCTGCGGATGTTGGTGCCGAACTGCTCGCTGGCCACGGTGACGAAGATGACCCAGTAACCTGTTGCTGTGCCCAAGGCCAGGCACATCCACAGGTAGGTGTCGATGGTGGCGCCCTGCAGGCCGAAGAGGAAGACGAGGGTGAGCGCGAGGTTGGCCACGAGGTAGCCGTAGATCACCTTTTTCCGGCTGCGCACGATCTGGCTGAGGATGCCGCTGAGCAGGTCGCCCAGGCTGAGGCCGATGTAGGCGTAGCGGATGGCCAGGCCGTTGATGCGCTTCTGGTCCTCCGGGGAAAGTGAGCTGGTGTCAATGCCGAACTGGGGCACGAACACGTCCTGGCTCAGGTTCACCAGCACGCCGATCACATACCACACGGGCACGCCGATGAGGATGCAGCCCAGGTAGCGGAGCAGCCGGTCGCGGTCGTTGAAGAGCATGCGCAGGTCGCCCTTGCGCACGGTGTCCGCCTTCCGCGTGCGCTCGAAGAGCCCGCTCTCAAAGGCCCCCACCCGCATCACCAGCAGCAGCAGGCCCATGAGGCCGCCCACCAGGTACGCCACCTGCCAGTCCATCAGCACATCGCCGGTGAAGTGGGTGTACACCTGCCCCAGCACCTGGCCCTGGCGCACCACCTCGTCCGCGAACACCGCGCCCAGTGCGCCGAAGGTCACCACGATCATGGTGCCATAGCCGCGTTTGCCGGCGGGCATGGTCTCGGTGATGAGCGTGATGCCGGCGCCGAGCTCGCCCGCCAGCCCCACGCCGGCGATGAAGCGCACGATGGCGTAGGAGGTGATGTCGAAGGTGAAGGCATTGGCCACGTTGGCCAGGGAATAGAGCAGGATGCTGCCGAAAAGCACCGTGATGCGGCCCTTCTTGTCGCCCCACACGCCCCACAGGATGCCGCCCACGAGCATCCCCATCATCTGCCAGTTGAACAGGTCGATGCCGATGTCCTTGATCCGCGGGTGGTCGGCGCCCAGGATGAACTCCAGGCTCTCCCGCTTCACCACGTTGAAGAGCACCAGGTCATAGATGTCCACGAAGTAGCCGAGCGCCGCCACGGTGATGAGCAGGGCGGTGCGCCGGTCGGGGAAGAGGGCGTTCATGTTGGGCCCCGCGAAAATGGGGAACGGCATCGGAACCCGGAAGGATGGCATCCGCGGGTGCCCGCTATCTTCGCCGCACCGGCGGTCGTTCGCCGGCCCTACGGATGCGACCGGTCACCATCCTCGATGCCAAGGCCTTCGGGCTCACCATCACCCGGCTGTGCCATCAGCTGATCGAGGACCATGGCGACCTGGCCGGGGTGGCGATCATCGGCCTTCAGCCACGCGGCATCCTGCTCGCCCGCCGTCTGCGTGCGGAGCTCAAGCGCATCCTGGGCAGGGAACTGCTGTCCTACGGTGAATTGGACATCACCTTCCACCGCGACGATTTCCGGCACCGCACCTCGCTGCCTTCGCCGAGCGCCACCCAGTTGGATTTCACGCTGGATGACCGCCGCGTGGTGCTGGTGGACGATGTGCTCTTCACCGGACGCACCATCCGCGCCGGGCTGGACGCGCTGCTCGCCTTCGGACGACCGGCCAGTGTGCAACTGCTGGTGCTCATCGACCGTCGGTTCAGCCGGCAGGTCCCCATTCAACCCGACTACGTGGGCAAGTGGGTGGACAGCATCGCCGATGAGCGGGTCACCGTGGAATGGAAGGAGAGCGATGGCCAGGACCAGGTGCTGCTGCATCCGGCCACACGCGACAGTCGCTCCGTTCGCCCCCTCAACGCCGCCACCGACCAATGAGCCACACCCTTTCCGTCCCCGATCCAGGTGCCGTGAGCGACCAGCTCAGCGTGGAGCATCTGCTGGGGATCAAGGACCTGAGCGCGGCCGACATCGAGCTCATCTTCCGCACCGCCGATGGGTTCAAGGAGGTACTGAACCGGCCGATCAAAAAGGTGCCCTCGTTGCGCGACATCACCGTGGCCAACCTCTTCTTCGAGAGCAGCACGCGCACCCGGGTCAGCTTCGAACTGGCGGAGAAGCGCCTCAGTGCCGATGTGGTGAACTTCAGCAGCAGTGGCAGCAGTGTGAGCAAGGGTGAGACCTTGGTGGATACGGTGAACAACATCCTGGCCATGAAGGTGGACATGGTGGTGATGCGCCATCC
>CAUJFM010000173.1 GCA_963169595.1 Bacteroidota bacterium
GCGGTGCCCACGGTGATCGAAACAGCCGATGACGTGGTGGTGCAACCATTGGAGGTGATCGCCACCGTGTAGGAGCCGGCGGTGGTGGCCGAATAACTGGATGCGGTGGCCCCGGAGATGGTGGTACCGTTACGGCGCCACGCATAGGTGTAACCCGTGCCGGTATTGGCGTTCAACACCACGGTGCCACCGCTGCAGATGGACGTGCTGGAGGTGGGCGTGATGGTGGCCGAAGGAGCACCGATGATGCTGACCGCGGTCCCCGCCGAGGTGGTGGAGCAGCCATTGGCCGTGACCACCACCGTGTAGGTGCCGGCGGCATTGGCGATGTAGCTCGCGGAGGTGGCCCCGCTGATCGTCGTGCCGTCGCGGCGCCATTGATAGGTGAGGCCGGTGCCCGAGTTGGCCGTGAGCGTCACCGCGCCACCAGCACAGAACGTGGTGGCACCGCTGGCGGTGATGGTGGCCGAAGGTGGGGTGTTCACCGTGACGGTGATGCCCGATGACGTGGTGCTGCACCCCCCGGATGTGGTGACCTGCACGGTGTAGGTCCCGGCTTGTGATGCGGTGTAGCTGCTCGCGGTGGCGCCGCTGATCGTGGTGCCGTTCCTGCGCCACACATAGGTGAAGCCCGATCCCGTGTTCGCGTTCAGCACCACGCTACCACCCGTGCAGATGGAGGCACTGCCCGCAGCCGTGATGGTGGCCGCCGGTGCAGCGCTCACGCCCACACACTGGCAGCTCGCGTTCCAGGTATCATTGGTGGTGCAGGGGTTCCCGTCGTTGCAGGACGCACCCGGCACGGCCGTGCCGCCCACCACACCGGTACAGTCCGCTGTGGAAGTGCCCTGCGCCGTGGCGATCGCGCCCAGCGACAGGTTGTAGTAGCTGCCGCTGAAGCCCGTCTCCAGCTTCACGGCGCGCACCATGTATTCCCGGCCCGCCACGAAGGGCACCGTGCCGCTGGACCAGGTGGTGCCCGTAACGGGCGCACTGGTCAGTCGGGTAATGGCCCCGCTGACCGCATTGAACTCATAGACGTAGTAGCCCAGCACGCTGCTCGTGGAAGCGGACCAGGCGAAGGAGGCCATACCGCCCGCATTGGTGACGGTGAGGTTGGTGGGCGGTGCCACCATCGTCAGGCGCAGCGTGGGATCACCCATCAGCGCCATGTGGGAGCGGCCGATGCTGCCCTGCCACCCTTCGGTGAGCGGGGTGTACAGGCTGCTGTTGTTCATCGTGGCCAGTACGCTGGCGCCGATGTTCTCCCCGATCCCCATGTGGTGGAAGTACCACGCCGGGATGCCGGACCAGCAACTGGTCAGCGCCTGTCCGCTCGCGAGCGGGGCGCGCAGGAAGTTGTTCCGGTTGTCCCAGTCACCGAAATAGCTCCCCATGGCCAGATTGAACACCCCGCCGTGCGACGACGCCGCAAAATTCTGCGTGGTGCCCACGTTGGCGGCACCGTTGTAGGTGAGCACACCGCCATCCACGGCCTGGAGACCGCCGCCGGAAGAATAGGTCCACAGATGGCTCTGGCCGTTCACCAGTGAATGGAACGCGGTGCTGTTCTGATTGGCCGCCGTGATGTTCGAGGGGCCGACCAGCGGGCCCATGTTGCGCCAGCCACTGCCCGCGAGGGGATTGCCCACCCATTGCAGATTGTCGAACACCACCCCCCGCACGGTGGGGGTGAAGGCCTTCACCTTGAAGGCATGCAGCTTGTTCAGGTAGGCCCGCATGAGCTCGGTCTCGCTCGTACCGAAGGCGGGCATGTCGTACAGGTCCACGCGGCCCACCTGCAGCTCCAGGTCTGAGGGGAAGTTGCTCTGGTCGAACTTGCCATCACCGGGCACGTTGCGGTTCTCGGCCCGCTGGGCGGAGGAGATGTTCACGGAGGCATCGGTCCAGGTGCCGTTCAACTCGCCATAATACCCGTCGCAGGGCCAGGCACCCTGATGCTCGGAGTGTCCGTCGGGTGCCACGTTGCCGGAGTAGGGCACGGCAAGGTGGCCCAGGATGAAGACGGCCTTTACGTTGGCCGGATCGCTGTTGTAGTGGGAAAGGATGGTGCTTTTCACCGTGGCGACCGTCGAGGTCCGGGCCAGATCGGAGCGGACCACGGCCCAACCGTCCCCGCGCAGGTCTCGCACCAATTGCTGCAGCTCTGCGCTGAGCGATGAACTGAACGTATTGTCCACCAGCAGGACCAGCTTGCCGCGGTAATCGGGAGCCGGCACGTTGATGCCCGTGCAGAGGTAGCCGGTACCAGTGACCCCGCCGGACACGCGCGTGACCCGGTACTCATAGACCTGGCCCACGGTGACCGTGTTGTCCGTGTAGCTCGTGGCACTGGCCGATGGCGTGGCCAGGGAGGTCCAGCTGGTGGCGGTGCGCGCCTTCCGATGAATGGTGATGGAGGTGGTGCTGGACATGGCAGGCCAGCTCAGCGTGATGCCCACTGGGGAGGTCAGTGCGGTGGCCGAAAGCTGCACGGCGGCCCGCTGGGAAGAGGTCTGGGCATGGCCTGCCGTGACGAAGGCAAGGAGCAGGGTGCTCAGGAGCAACGGTCGGAGTGCGGACATGCGGAAGATGGATGACCCCATAGGAACCCCTTTGGTGGGTTGTTGTTCATTGGTGCCACGTCGGAACATCGGCCAGCTGATCATGTTGCAAGATTACCCTGAAAGGACCCTTGTTGCGATCGTTAAAATGCCTGAAAGACAAGGCTTTCGGCCGGTCAAAAAGGGGGCTTTTCCGGGTTCATCGGGAACTTGTCCCGGCTCGACCGGCGAACCTGCCGTTTCATCGGGAGAACGGCAGATCCGACCAACCGGCCCTAAAACCCGGCGGATCGATCGACGACCCCGACAGGTATCGCTGCAGGCCTTGGGCGGCCCAATGGCCCATACTGAACGCTCCCTGCAGCAGGAATCCCCCCGTGGGGGCATCCACATCAAGCATCTCACCGGCTACGAACATCGCGGGGAACTGCTTCAGGCTGAGGTTGGTAGCCACTTCCCCCAAGGCGATACCGCCCACCGAGCTGATCGCCTCCTCCAGCGGCCGCAGGCCGCGAACGCCCACCCGCAGGTCCTTGACGTCGGTGGCGAGATCGGCCGGGTCGAGGAAGCGATCACGGGGCGTGAACGCCTTCAATAGGGCAAGTGCCGGGCGGTCCAGGCGAAGGACATGGGTGCGCTCCTTGGCGGACGCTGACCGAAGCCGCCGCTCCATGTCCTGGAGCGGAACATCCGGCTTGAGGTCGATGTGCAGCTCGGCCAGCCCTCGTTCGTCCAACTGTCGACGCACCTCCGGGATCAACGGATAGATCGCCTGGCCCTCCAGACCGTACCGCGTGATGGTGGCCTCACCGCGCACCGAACGTTGGCCACAGGTGATGCGCACGTTCTTGAGCGGCTTGCCCGCATGCAGGCCCAGCCCCTCCGGCAACGGGACCTCCACCCCGCAATTGCTGGGGCGAAAGGGCACGGTGCGCACGCCGATGGCCCTGAACGCCTCGGTCCATTCGCCCACCGACCCGGTCCTCGGCCAGGAAGCTCCTCCCAGGGCGAACAGGAACGCATCCGCGGTCAATGTCCTGCGCACACCTTGATGCTCCACGATGGGACGCACCTGATCATCGAAGCCCACGAACGTATGGCGGAGATGGACGCGAACGCCCTTGTCCCGGATGTGTCGGGTAATGGCCTTGAGGACCTCGGCAGGCTTGATCCCCTTCTCCGGGAACACACGGCCACTGCTTCCCACGAAGGTGGGCACCCCCATGCGCAACAGCCAGGCGCGCAGATCCGCAGGCCCCCACGCGGCAAGCATGGGCGCGAGGAGATCAGCGGGGGTGAACTCCGCAATCAGGTCCTCCCCTGCTGCACTGTTGGTGATGTTCAACCCACCCGCACCAGCGACCAGGAATTTCCGTCCCAGGACATGCCCTCGTTCATAGAGGTCCACCTCCGCCACCTCGGCCAGCACGTCCGCAGCGATGAGGGCGGACGGCCCACCACCGATGATGACCACATGCCTGCGAACGATCGGAAGGTCTCCTGCCATGAGCTCACCGGGCCATCCAGGAACGCATACCGATGCTCGTTGGGCCGTGCCATCCCGAGTAACAGAACAGCCTGGTCATCGCGACGCACCGCTGCACCAAGGTCCTGGCCACCCGCACAAGGCACTACTTCACCAGGTCGTATAGCTCCTTGAGGTCGGGGGCAAGGATGATCTCGATGCGCCGGTTCTTGGCCTTGTCGTTGCGGTCCACGGGGATGTACTCGCCGCGTCCGGCCGCTGTGATGCGCACAGGGTCCATCCGGCTGCTCTCCTGCATGATGCGCACCACGCTCGTGGCCCGCATCACGCTGAGGTCCCAATTGTCCTTCAGGGTCCCGCCTGGCTGCACTTTGTCGGTATCGGTATGGCCCTCCACCAGCACATTGAGGTCCTTCTCGCCCTCCACGGCCTTGGCCAGCTTGACGATCAGGTCACGCCCTTTGGCATCCACGGCATAGCTGCCGCTGGGAAAGAGCAGCTTGTTCTCCATGCTCACATAGACCCGGCCGTTGCGCTGCTCCACGGTGAGTCCCTTGCCCTCGAACCCGGTGAGCGCAGCGCTCACGCGGTCCTTCAAGGCCTTCATCGCCTGGTCCTTGGACTCCAGCTCGGCCTGCAGCGCGGCCAGGCGGGCTTCCGTGTCGGCCAAAGCGGCCTGTTTCTCGGCCACCCGTGAGCCCAACGCATTGAGCGAGTCCTCGCGGTTCATCATGTCCAGGCGGAGCGCCTCCAGGTCGCTGAGCAGCTTGCGGTTCTCACTGCCCTGGCCGGCGAGCAGCTTGTTGTACTTGTCCAGCAGCTCGTTGTTCAGGGCGTTGATCCGGTCGTACTGCCCGGTCATCTGTCGCAGGGAATTCCCCAGCACGGCGGTATCCCGCTGCAGCTCGCCCACACGCTTGGTGTTGACCTCATCCCTGGACCGGATGTCCTCGAGCGCCGCCTGCGCATCACGCGCCTTGGCGTTGGCCGCATCCACCTCGGCCTGCATCGTCCTGATCCGCTGGTTCGCCTCCTCATACTTGCGCGCGGGCACGCAGGCGACCATGACGACCGCCATCATCGCAGCCGTGGACAGGGTGGTGAAGTTGCTTTTCGTGGTGCCGTTCATCATAGGTCAAAGTTGGTGGCTGGGACCGCCGGGGTGCATTGACCGCAACATTATTTTTGAACAGGGCGTTCCATGGATGGAACGTACGGCGAACAGGATGGCACAGGCTGGTCTCTCACGCGACTGGTTGGTCGGTCCCGGCATCGACCTCGAACTGAAGCAGTATGTGCTGTTGGGTTATCTCCAACGTGTGCATGCCCGGTTCCAGGAGCACAAACTGTACCCACATCTGGAGGAATTGCGGGCCCATCTGCATGACCTCACGGACCTTGTCCGCGCCAGGAAGGCGATCGCCGACCGGCATCCGGGCCCGGTGGTGGGTTTCGATCCGCACACCGGCCGCTTGTTGCGGGAGGCGCCGCCGGAGGACGAGCTGCTTGCCACGGTGAACGCCGTGGTCGAGTTCGCTGTGCCGTGCCTGCACCGCACCCTGGACCAGGGCCTGGGCCTTCGCGACGAGCTGGTGTCCCGGATCCGCTTCGGACCGATCGGTGTGCTGCCGCTGCACCGGCATGAAGGGTGGATGTTGCTCCGCATCGGCAGGGAGGCGCGCGCCTATGCCTATACGCTGCCACCGCTGCATCGCACCGCGTCATCGTCCACGGCACCCACCCTGCATACGCGCTATGTGAGCACGTTCACCCTGGGCATTGCACGCACCTATGAGGATGTGCGCCGCAGCCTCATCGCACAGTTCAGGGAGTGGCCGGTTCCGGCCACCTACGCGTTCGAGTCTGAGGTGGAGCTGCCCCCGATCGAGACCTTCATGCCGCTGGCCAAGCAACTGGTGGTGGAGGCGATCACGGCGCGCGATCCCTTACCGTCCTGAACGCGCCATTGGATCGTACCATACCGCACGCAGGTCGCGGTATTCCATCCCATTGATGGGCAGGTCGCGCACCCAGGGCTGCACCAGCCGGATGCTGCGCTCATGGTACAGCGGCAGCACACAGGCATCGCTCATGAGGCGGGCCTCCGCCTCGGCCAGCAGGCGCAGATGCTCGGTGCCGCTGCTGCGTTGGGCACGGTGGAAGAGCGAATCGAAGACGGCATTCCGGTAGCGGGTGCTGTTGAGGTAGGAAGGGGCTGCGGTATCCAACGGCACCAGGCTCCCTTGGAACAGGGCAAGCACGTTCTCGGGGTCCGGATGGTCGAGGATCCATCCTTCGCGCCAGAAATCAGCGCGCCCGGTCTCGATGGCGGTGAAGTGCTGGTCGCCGGGCAGCACCGAGGTGACCACCCGCACACCCAGGTTCTCCCACAACATGGTCTGCACCGCTTCGGCCACGCGCACATAGCCGAACCCATTGTTGTTCACCTGCAGGTGTACGGTTGGTGAACCCCGGCCACCGGGGAACCCCGCTTCTGCAAGCAGTTCCCTGGCCCGCTGTGGGTCGAACTGCACCCTGGGCACCCGCTCGTACGGATAGCCTTCGAAACCCGGAGGCACAACGCCACGGTCCGCAGGTACACCGAGGCCGAAAAGGACACTGTCCACCAACCACCGGCGATCGATCGCCAGGGAGAACGCCTGGCGCACCCGGATGTCCTGGAACAACCGGTGCCGGACGTTGAACCCATAGAACTGCACGCTCAGGCCCGGCACGGCCTGCACCTCGAATCCCAAGGCCTGGGCACTGTCCAACAGACCGGTACGGCCCACGGGTACCTCATACACGATGGACAACCGCCCATCCAGGAAGGCATCGAGCTCCTTCTCCTTGTCCACCACGAAGGTGTATTTCACCCCATCGAGGAAGGGCAGCCTGTTGCCATGCTCATCGGTGCCCCAATACTGCGGGTGGCGCTCGAGGACGAGCAAGGATCCCCGGGTGAAGGAACGGACGCGGAACGGTCCTGTGCCAACGGGGTGCCAGCGTGCCTCGCGTCCATAGTGCTCCACCAGTTCGGGCGGATAGATCCAACAGCCTTGATGGGCCAGGACCTGCAGGAAACCGGCCCATGGGGACGCCAGGGTCACCTGAAGGGTATGATCGTCCAAGGCCTTGATACCCTCCACGCCCGCCGAAGCGTTACCGGCCGCGACCGCTGCAAAATGTGCGTTCGCGCCCACCACATGGTCGCGGAGCAACCAATCCAGTTGGTTCAACTCGCCGGGCGTGGCCACGGCCGTGAGGCAATGCACCATGTCGTGAGCGGTCACTTCGCGCCCCAGACCATCCGGAAAGCAGGGGTCATCGTGGAAGCGGACACCGCGTCGGATGACGAACGTGTATTGCGTACCCGTGGCATCCACGGTCCAGGACTCGGCCAACCTGGGCTGGATGCTCAGGTCGCCCTGGTCCAGGCCAACGAGCCCTTCGTAGATCTGGGCCGCAACGCGGTGGTCGGCCGCTTGGGCGACGGAAAGCGGAAAGAGGCTCCGGAGCGGCTCGCTCTCGTTCGCATTGAACATGCCGCCGTAGTATCGCCCTCCCTGTCCCACGCGGGGAAGGGAAGCCTCAGGCCCTGAGCAGGCTGCCAGGCATACCACGAGGGCGAAGACGAACGTTGACCACGAACCCTTCATGCTACCGATGCTATCCGGCCAAAACTACCCGCCGGCACCAGTAGGGTTCCCGCTTCCGCTGCCTACCCATCAACAGCCCCTTGGTGATGGACGGTGATCCGCGCTCCGGTGGCCATCCTCCGGTAATTTTCGGGCTTCCACCCTGGATGATCCATGTTGCGTCCACCTGCCCGTTCGCTGGTCCGGCACTCCGGCTCCTGACGGGCGGCGCATGGGCAAGGGTGGCGCTCTGCTTGTGGATGCTGGCAGGTCCGGGCCTTGCGGAACTTCGGGCACAGGGCACCAGCAACCTGCGCGAACGCTGGGTGCAGGTGAAGGCGGAACCGTTGGTGCTGGACACCCTCAGCATCGTGCCTGGAAGCCTGGTGGTGCTCGTGGACAGCGTTCCGCTTCCGCTGACCGACTTCAGCCTCGACCCCTACACGGCTCGTCTGACCCTGAGTTCCAAGGCCGATTCCGTACTGGTGCGCTACCGGGTGATGCCCCTGCTCTTCAGTGGTGTGAGGCTGCACAAGGACACGCTCCGCGCGCGCTCCCCGGACGGAAGTGTGCGCATCGACCCGTTCCGGTACGAGCCTCCGCGCCAAAGCACCGACCTGATGGGGCTGCAGGGCCTCAACCGCTCGGGCAGCATCTCGCGCGGGGTGCTCTTCGGCAACAACCAGGACCTCTCGGTGAACTCCACCCTGAACCTGGAGCTGAACGGCCGATTGAGCGACAAGATCCAGGTGCTGGCCTCGATCACGGACAATAACATCCCCATCCAGGCCGGCGGCAATACGCTGGAGCTGCAGGACTTCGACCAGGTGTTCATCAAGTTGTTCGAGGAGGACACGAAACGCGCGGGCAACCTGTGGGAACTGGTGGCCGGTGATTTCGTGCTGCAGCGGCCCACGAGCCACTTCCTCACCTACCTGAAGAAGACCAAGGGCCTCGACTACAACACTCATCTCTGGACCTCGGACCGTTCGCGCAGCGACCTCGGGGCCAGCATCGCCATCAGCAAGGGCAAGTTCGCGCGGTTCCAGGTGCAGGGCATCGAAGGGGTGCAGGGACCCTACCGGCTCCGGGGCAACGACGGGGAGGCGTTCATCATCGTGCTGTCCGGCACCGAGCGGGTCTACATCGACGGGCAGCTGCTCACCCGCGGGCAGGAGAACGACTATGTGATCGACTACAACACGGCGGAGGTCACCTTCACCGCGCGGCGACTTATAACCAAGGACCGGCGTATCACCGTGGAGTTCCAGTACTCGGACAAGAACTACGCCCGTTCGCTGGTGCGGCTGGACAACACCACGGTGATGGGCCGCAGCACGGTGCGCCTCCATGTGTTCAGTGAACAGGACCACAAGAACCAGTCCCTTCAGCAGCAACTGTCGGAGGAAGAGCGCACGGTGCTCAGCCGGGCCGGTGACGACCCGTTGGCCGCCGTCGTGAGCGGCATCGACAGCACCGGATTCGCGGACGACCAGGTGCTCTACCTGCTCACGGACTCCCTGGGCTACGACTCGGTGTTCGTGAACAGCAACGACCCGGCCGTGGCCGTCTACCGCCTCACGTTCACCCAGGTGGGCATGGGCAACGGTGATTACGTGCAGCAGGAGTTCACCCCGAACGGCCGGGTGTTCCGCTGGGTGGCACCGGACACGGTGAACGGCCTGATCATCAAACGGGGCGACCATGCGCCGGTCCGTGTGCTGATCGCAGCACGCAGCCAGCAGGTGATCACCCTGGGCGTGGATCACCAGTTCACCGATCGGACCAGCCTGACGGTGGAAGGCGCCTTCAGTCATGATGACCGCAACACCTTCAGCTCACTGGACCGTGCCGATGATGATGGCCTGGGCCTGCTGACCCGATTGAAGCACGAGATCCCCCTCCGCGCCCGGGACACCACACTGCGGCTGCTGCTCATGGGTGAGGCCGAAGGCATCACCCGCGAATTCAGGCCCGTGGAACGGTACCGTGCGGTGGAGTTCGAGCGGAACTGGAACGCGCGGGACATCCCCTTGGACGGTGATCAGTTGCTGGCCACGACCGGGGTGGGCATCAAGGGTCGCAAGCTGGGTTCCTTCACCTATGGGATCGGCACCTTCCACGTGCGTGACCGGTATACCGGCTGGAAGCAGGACCTGAACAGCGACCTGCACATCGGGCGCACGGACCTGGTGGGGACCGCGAGCTGGCTGTCGGCCACCACGCCGCGCACCACGGACTTCCTGCGGCACAAAGGCACCCTGCGCCACCGGCTGAAGCCCCTGACGCTCGGCCTCAACAGCGAGCACGAACGCAACCTGTTCAGGACGGATACCACATCCGGGCTCAACGTGGGCAGCTACCAGTTCCACGAGTGGGAGGCCTTCGCCCAGAGCCCGGACACCATGCGCAACAAGTGGCGCATCGCCGGTGGGCAACGCACCGACCAGGCGGTGAGGAACGGTGCCCTGGCCACCAGCACCGTGGCCAACATCGGCTCCTTCGGCGTGGACCTGGCGCGTGACCCGCGCAAGCGGCTGTCGGCCACCTTCACCTACCGCAGCCTGGAGATCAGGGACAGCACGCTCTCCTCCAACAAGCCGGAATCCACCTACCTGGCGCGGATCGATCACGATGCCACCCTCTGGAAAGGCGTCGCCATCGTGGACCTGTTCTACGAGTTCAGCTCCGGATTGGAGCAACAGCGTTCCTATGTGTACATCGAAGTGCCCGCCGGCCAGGGCCTATACATCTGGATCGACTACAACGGCGATGGCATCAAGGACCTGAACGAGTTCGAGCTGGCCAACTTCGGTTACGAGGCGAACTACCTGCGCGTGTTCGTTCCCAGCGACACCTACGTGCGCACGTACCGCAACCAGCTCAGTGCCTCGCTCGATCTGCGGCCCGGCGTGCGTTGGGCGGACGCCGAGGGACTGCGGCGGTTCCTCGGCAAGTTCTCCGACATCGCCTCCTACCGGGTGGACCGGAAGACCGGGACAGACGATGTGCTCAACGGGCTGGACCCCTTCCTGTCCGAGCGGTCGGACACCGCGCTGCTGGCCTACAATGGCTCGGCGCGCAACACCGTCTATTACGACCGGACCAGCCGGACCTGGAGCATCGACCACACCTGGCAGAACGACCGGAGCCGCACCCTGCTGTTGAACGGTTATGAATCCCGCTCACGCCTGAACAACGCGCTGCACGTACGTTGGAACATCACCCGGCATTGGACCTTCGAAGTGGAGGCCGAACGCGGGCGCGTGGCCAATGCCTCCGACCTGCTGAGCGGTCGCACTTACACCATCGACCAGGAATCCCTCCGCCCACGGCTTACCTGGCAACCGGGCACCACCCTTCGCACGCTGGTCACCTACAAGTTCACGGAAAAGCGCAATGCACCGGAGTTCGGTGGGCAGCAGGCCACCCTGCACGACCTTGGCCTGGAGATGCGCTACAACACCCCGGGCAAAGGCAGTCTGCTGGTGAACGCCAACCTGGTGGAGATCAGGTACGATGGCGAAGTGAACTCCCCGCTGGGCAACGAGATGCTGGGTGGACTGAAGCCCGGGACCAACGCCACCTGGAGCATCAGCCTGCAGCGCAACCTGAGCAACAACCTGCAGGTGGACATCACCTACAACGGCCGACGGTCAGAGGGCGTGCCCGTGGTACACGTGGGCGGGGCGCAGGTCCGCGCCTACTTCTAGGACTACTTCAGGTCGAAGTTGGTCTTCGACACCAGCGCGCCGGCCTCATACACCTCCACGATGTACTGACCGGTGCGGAGCTCATCCGTTCCTGTCCAGAAGATGCAGGCATCCACCGGCTGGTTCTGGTAGTTGATCTCGCGGCGTGCGCTGAACTCGCCCTCGACACCGTTGAACTTGAAGCGGTTGTCGGCCTCGGTGGCGCGGAGCACCTTGCCATCCGGGCTGATGACGCGCATGTACAGCGTCTTATCCCCCGCACTGGTCACCTTGTTCTCCCCCAGCGTGAAGCAGCACTTCACCATCTCGGCCTTCTTGGCGCGGTCGGTCTCCACCTGCTTGCCGTTGCTGCGCATGAACAGGGCATTGGCCATGATGGACGTGGTGTGCAGCACACTGCCCTTGGCGATCTTCCCTTCCAACTCCTCGGCCTTGGAGCTGAGCGCGTCCTTCTGGCCCTTCACCTCCCCAAGTTCCTGGGTCAGGTTGATCTTGTCCGCGGTGAGCTGCTGGTTCACCTGGTTCAGCGAATCGATGGTGACCACGTAGCCCTTCATGATCCGGCGCAGGGTCTCGGCCTCCTTGCGCGCCTTGGACAAGTCGTAGTTGCCGCGCTTCACCTGCTCGAGAAGGCTCTCGATCTTCTCCTTCTGGGCCTCCATCTCCACGGTGAGCTGCTCGTTCTCGGTCTTCAGCGTGTCGTAGCTCGCCAGCATGTTCTCCAGCAGGTGGGTCACATCATCCTTCTGGCTGCTGATCTGTTCCACCTGGGCCTGCGTCTCCTCACCCCGCTTCTGGCTCTGCATGTACATCCACAGCAGCACCACATTGCTGATGAGCAGGAGCACCACCAACAACAGGAGGCCGGTGTTCGAGCGGTTCTTTTTTTCGTTCAGGTTCGACTGTTCCATGGTGGCTGGGCGGTTCGGGTCGCTAAATTACCTACGCCATTCCCGGACCTACCCGTAGAACGGCGCGCTTATCAACAAAGTATTGAACCCATACGGCACGACGCGGCGCGGTTGGGCGGCCGACCTGCTGGGCTTGTTCATGCCCCGGCGATGTGCCGCGTGCGACGACCCGTTGATGCGGTTCGAGAGCGGCATCTGCCTGCACTGCCTGAACGACCTTCCCCTGACCCGCTTCCATAGCGACCCGGCCAATCCGGTGGCCCGTTTGTTCTGGGGCAAGATCGACCTGCAGGCCGCGAGCTCCCTGCTCCACTTCCAGCGCACCGGGAAGGTCCAGCGCATGCTGCACCGGTTGAAGTACAAGCAGGACAAGGAGGTGGGCCTGCTGTTGGGGAGGCTGATGGGCCAGGCGATCGAGGAATGCGGTCGCTTCGCCACGGTGGATGCCCTGCTGGCCGTGCCACTGCACCCCCGCAAGCAACGGAGCCGTGGTTACAACCAGAGCCAGGTGCTGGTGGAAGGCATCCAGGAGGTATGGCCCAAAGAGGCGATCGGCGGGGACCTGCTCCGGGTGGTGCAGACCCCTTCACAGACCCGCAAGGGCCGGCTGGACCGGTGGCGGAACGTGAAGGAGGCCTTCCATGTACCCGACCCGGGGAAGCTGGCCGGCCGGCATGTGCTCATCATCGATGATGTGGTGACCACCGGTGCCACCATCGAGGGCTGTGCCAAGGCCCTGGCCGATGTGCCCGGTCTGCGGCTCAGCTTGTTCACGGCCGCGTGCGCGTAGCCCGATACCTTTGGCCTCCGCATGGCCGACCTTCACCTGCCCGACACGACCCTGTCCCGAGCGGACCGCTATCTGGCCTTGGAGCCCGAGCTGGCTGCCCTGCTGCAGGAAGAGCGCGACGTGGTGGCCGCGATGGCCAATTTCAGCGCCGCTGTGCACCAGACCTTTGGCTGGCATTGGGTGGGGTTCTATCGGGTGGTGGGCAACGAGCTGGTGCTCGGTCCGTTCCAAGGGCCGGTGGCCTGCACCCGCATCGCCAAAGGCAAGGGGGTGTGCGGCACGGCCTGGGCCGAGGGGCGCACGATGCTGGTGCCGGACGTGGACCTCTTCCCCGGGCACATCGCCTGCAGTGCGCTCTCCCGTTCCGAAGTGGTGGTGCCTTGCCGCAATGAACAGGGGGACATCCGCGCCGTGCTCGATATCGACAGTTCCTTGGTGGCGGACTTTGATGAGGCCGATGCCCGCGCTTTGGAACGCCTGTGCGACCTGCTGCGTCCCCTATGGTGAACCTGGCGCGCATCCCCATCCTTCCTGCCCTTGCGCTGCTGGCAGGCTGCGCCCAGGTGAAGGAGATCACCGGCGGGGAGCGTGATACGACCGCCCCACACCTGGTGGCCTCCGTCCCTGCACAGGCCTCCCTCGCGTACCAGGGCGATCGGATCGTCCTGCAGTTCGATGAGCGTGTGGTGCTGGAACGGCCCGGCGACCGGGTGCTCATTTCGCCCCCCCTCGATGTGCCGCCCACCTACAAACAGACCGGGCCCCGGGAGGTGACCATCCTGCTGAACGCCGCCCTGCGTGCCGATGTCACCTACGTGGTCTCGCTGGGTGAGGCGGTGAAGGACCTCACCGAGGGCAATCCGGCCGATGTGGACCTCTTCTTCGCCACGGGCCAGGTGCTGGACAGCGCACGCATCATGGGCACCGTGCTCAACGCATACACCGGTGCGCCGGAGAAGGATGTGATGGTGCTGCTGTATGCGGAAGCGGACAGCACCTTCCGCAAGGGCAGGCCCTTGTATGCCACCCGCTGCGACGCCGAGGGGCGGTTCCTCTTTCCGCACCTTCCGGCCGCGCCCTTCGTGGTGAATGCGCTTCGCGACAAGAACGCGAACTACCGGTACGACCTGCCGAACGAGGAGATCGCCTTCCACGACACGGTGGTGAACGCCACCACGGACAGCATGCCAGCCCCGCTCACGCTCCGGCTTTTCCAGGAACTGCCCTCGCGCCAACTGCTCCGTGAAGCGGGCACTCAGGCCGACCTTTCGATGCGCATCGTCCTGGCCAGACCAGCGCAGGAGCTCACTCTTCGCGACGTGGCGCGCACCGGTGGGCAGCTCACGTGGACGAACGAATGGAGCGTCGGTCGCGACACCGTGGTGGTGTGGCCCTCGGACACCGTCTTGTTGAGCGAAGGTCGTTTCGAGGTGTCCACCGAGGCCGGTGTGCTGGACACCATCCGGTACCGCCCACCACTGCGACCACGCTTCAACCTGCAAGTGACCCCGACCCTGGTGGAACAAGGACAGGCGATGGTGATCGCGCTCACCACGGACCGGCCGCTGCTCAGCGTGGACACCGCACGCCTGCAGGTGCTGGTGGACAGCCTTCCCGTGAGGGGATACACCGTGAGGACCGACGGCATGCGCACGGCCTACCTCGACCATGCGGTGCCCTTGGGAAGCGCGGTGCATCTGACCCTTCTCCCCAAGGCGGTGATGGGCGCCTACGGCAGCTACAACGACACCACCAGGACCGCGCTCGGGGCCGGCGATGCCCAAAGCACAGGCACCCTGCGTGTGCGGCTCGATGCCGGAGAACAGCGCGGGGTGCCCTTCCTGCTGCAACTGCTGGACGGCCAGGGCCGCATCGTGCGCACCGACACGCTGCCAGCGGGGACCACCCAGCATGTGTGGGAACGTGCGCGTCCCGGTCTGTACACGCTGCGGGCCATCGCCGATGCGAACGGGAACGGACGCTGGGATACCGGCGATCTGACCGCCCAGCGCCAGCCGGAACTGGTCTGGAGCTATCCGGACAAGGTGAACATCCGTGCGGCCTGGGACATCGGCCTCGAATGGACCCTGCAGCCGGCCCGGTGATCCTGCAGGAACCCTGACCGCGGGCCTTGCGTAGAACGGCCGCCCCTATGCTCCGGGCTGCCGACCTTGCGCTCCACTGAACGAGATACGCTTTCGACCTGGCGATGGGTGCTGTTGCTCACAGCCCTGCTCGCCCATGCTGAGCTCATCACGGCCCAGGTCAACGCCATTCCCACGCGGGGAAAGCGGTTCTGGACCGGCTTCATGCAGAACGGCTTCGGGGCGCAAAGCCTCAAGGTGCACATCCTGCCCACCGTCGCCACCTCCGGAACGGTGAGCGTGCCCCTCACCGGATGGAGCACGAACTTCTCCGTGGGCGCCAATGGCGTGGCGGTGATCGAGGTGCCGCTGAGCGCGGAGAACACCGGCAGTGAGACGGTCCAGAACAAGGGCGTGCTGATCCAGTCCAACGACAGCGTCAACGTCTTCGTCTCCAGCTTCCAGAACTACACCCACGACCTGACCCAGGTGCTGCCCGAGGGATCTATCGGCACCAGCTACCGGGTTGATGCCTACAGTGGGCTGCCCAACTTCAACAACCTCCACCGCAGTGAGCTGCTCATCGTGGCCGTGGAGGATGGCACCCAGGTGCGGATCACGCCTACCGTGAACACCACCGGAGGAAGACCGGCGGGCGTTCCATTCACGGTGGACCTCAATGCCGGGCAGACCTACCAGGTGCAGGCCCTGACCGATGTCGCGGACCTGACCGGGACCGTGGTGGAAGGCACGGACCTCAGCGGCCCCTGCCGCCCGTTCGTGGTCATCGGTGGATCGATGTGCGCCGGCGTGCCCGGCGGGTGCTCGGCCTGTGACGCCGTGTTCGAGCAACTGCTGCCACGCACCTTCTGGGGAAGCCGGTTCTACACGGTGCCGGTCAATGGCACCACGGCGGTGACCTACCGCATCCTGGCCGACCAGGACGGCACATCGGTCAGCATCGGCGGAGGGGCTCCCTTCATCCTGAACGCGGGCCAACGCCACGAGGTGAACGGCACGAACGTACCCGTGTGCATTCAGGCCAGCCGTCCCGTCAGTGTGGCCCAGCTGCTGGAAGGGTATGGGTGTGCCGGCAATGGCGATCCATCGCTCTTCATTCTCTCGCCCCATGATCGCCTGAGCCGCTCCGCCACCTTCCACACGTCCACTTCGAACCAGATCAACCAGCACAGTGTGAGCGTGATCATGCCGACAGGCACCTCCGCCCCCCTGCTGCTCAATGGCATTCCGGTGAACCCGGCCCTGTTCCAGACCTACCCCGGATGCAGCGACCGCGTATGGGCCCAGATCCCCGTGAGCACCGGTGTGAGCCGGCTCCAATCCACTGTGGGATTCCAGGCCTACATGTTCGGCATCGGCTTCGGAGAGAGCTATGCCGCTTCGGTGAACGACATCAGCAGTCCCGCAGTGACCCAGGATTCGGTGGTCTGCTCCACCGGGCCGGTCACGCTCACCGCCCCCGCCGGTCTGGTGAACATTCAATGGACCAATGCGGCTGATCCCGCGACCATTCTCGGCACGAGCACGTCGCTGCTCGTGGCCCCAACGGGCAGTACCAATTATGTCGTACAGGGCACACAGGCCTCCAGCGGCTGCCCACGCACCTTCACCTACCATGTAGGCACGCCGGTGCCGCAACAGACGCAGGTCCTGGCCAACGGGTCCTCCACGGTCAGCGCATGCCAGTACGCACCGGTCCCACTTTCCATCACACCCATTCCGGACCCGTCGTGGTTCGATGTGCAGTGGACTCCCGCCTCGGGCCTGGACAACAGCAGTTCCGCCACGCCCATGGCCACTCCTTTGGTGACCACGTGGTACCGCGCGACGATCACGAGCACGGCCGGCTGTGGTTCCCTTGTGGACAGCGTATTGGTGCAGGTGCAGCCCGGAACCATCCTGGACCTCAGTACCACGGCCCAACCTGCCCAGGTCTGCGCGGGGAACACCACGCAGTTGGGTAGCACGGTCCTTCGCACCCTGGCACAGGACCAGTTCAACACGGCCAACGGGCCGTTGTGGTTCACCGTGCAGGGAGGAAGCATCAGCAATGCCTGTGGAAGCACGAGCGGTACCGCGCTCTACTTCAATGGGGCCGGACAGCGCCTTGCACAGACCCTGCCGCTCAACACCACTGGTGGCGGACAGGTGCGCTTTGCCCTGAAGATCGCCAATGGAGCTGCACCCTGCGATGATGCGGATGCCGGTGAGGATGTGGTGCTGGAATACTCGACCAACAACGGGATCTCCTGGTCCATGATGGCCACTTATGCGGAGAACGCGTATCCCAACTTCACATCGATCATCGCAACGATACCAGCACCCGCCCAAGGCGCCAACGTGTCGTTCCGACTGCGGCAGCTGGCGAACTCCGGTGCAGGCCAGGACAACTGGGTGATCGATGACTTCCTGGTGGCCCGGAACGACAACGCATACGCCACCTACGCGTGGAGCCCGGTAGCGACCCTGAGCAATGCGAGCATCGCAGCACCGATGGCGACACCCACCGCCACGGGTTGGTACGTCCTCAACGCCACGGATCCGTCGGGCGGATGCGTATACCGCGATTCCGTTCTGGTGACCGTATCTCCCGCCGTACAGCTCGCGGTGACGCCGGATATCACCCTGTGCAATGGCGGAAGCACCCCACTGACCGCCAGTTCCACCACGCCCGGCACCACCTTCCAGTGGACCCCGGCCAATGGGTCGCTGAGCGCGACGAACATCGCCGCACCCCTGGCCACACCGACGACAACGACCACCTACACTGTAACGGCCACCAGCCCATCCGGGTGCTCGGCAAGTGCCGCCACCACCGTCACGGTCGGAACACTGAGCAACCTTACGATCACGGCGGCACAGACCACCTTGTGCCAGGGCCAAAGCACCGCGCTCAATGCGATCATCACAGGCACTGGGGATATGACCATCAGTTGGAGCGGGGCTGGCCTGAGCAGCACCAGTATCGCGAACCCCACGGCGACACCGGCTCAGACCACCACGTACACGTGCACGGTGACACACAACCCGAGCAGCTGTTCGAGGACCGCTTCGATCACCATCACCGTGAACGGTGGCTACACGGCGAACGCAGGTCCCGATCTCACCTTGTGCACCACCCAGGGCCACCAGCTCACGGTGCAGCACAACGTGCCGAACGCCTCGTTCAGTTGGACACCTGCCGGTAACCTCAATGCCGCCGCCATCGCCTCTCCCACGATCATGGCGAACACCACGGTGACCTATACGGTCACGGTGAGCGACCCGGCCGGTTGCTCCGTGTCGGACCAGGTCACCATCAGTCGGGCGTTCGACGGCCTACCGACAAGCCAGAACATCGCGGCCTGCATGAACCTGCCTCCCACCTTGCAGGCACCCACAACGGCGGCGAGCTACCTCTGGAGCACCGGTGCCACCACAACGAGCATCACCCCTTCATCCGGAGGAGCCTACACGCTGACCATGACCGATATGCAAGGTTGCCAGGCCACGGTCACTTACAACGTGCAATTGCTGGCGCTTCCGCTGATCGACCTGGGCCCTGATCAGACCATCTGCGGCAGCGGTCCCATCACGCTGAACGCGGGGAACCCCGGCAGTTCCCAGGCGTGGACCACCGGCGCCACGGGTCAGTCGATCCAGGTCTCCAGCTCCGGCGTGTACGGGGTCACCGTCACGAACGCCAATGGCTGCGTGGCCTCGGATGCCGTGACCCTCACCTTCGCACAACCGCCGACCGACCCGCTTACGGACATCACCGCCTGTGCTTCCCAGCCCACCATGCTGTCCGCGGCCAATGCCGGCAGCACCTATCTGTGGAGCACGGGCAGCACCGCGCAGAACATCACGGTCACTCAAAACGGCACCTATTCCGTGACCGTGACCACGCCGGCGAACTGCAGCGCCACGTTCGATGCGGTGGTGACCATTCTGCCGGTGCTGACCGTGGACCTCGGCCCGGATACCAGCCTCTGCGATGGAGCTTCCCTCCTGCTGGATGCCTCGCAACCACAAAGCAGCTACACCTGGAGCACGGGCGCCACCACGCCTACGATCACTGTCGGACCGGGGTCCTACCAGGTGACGGTGAGCAACGGGGCCTGCACCGCAAGCGATGCGATCACCATTGGCTCGGTACCCTCGCCCAGCGATGTGCTGACGGACATCACGGTCTGCGCCGATCAGCCTCCGACCCTGGATGCAGGAAATGCCGGCAGCACCTACCTCTGGAGCACGGGGGCCACAGGCCAGACCATCAGCGCCAGCGCAAGTGGCCTGTACACGGTCACGGTGTCCACCCCGGAAGGATGCGCTTCCACCTTCGATGCCCAGGTCCAGCTGATCATGCCTCCCGCGCTCGATCTTGGGCCGGATACCGTCCTCTGCGAGGGCCAGCGGTTGGAGCTGGTCGCCACCCATCCGGGTTCCACCTACAGCTGGAGCAACGGCGCGACCACGCCCACGATCCAGGTATCCACGGCCGGCACCTACAGCGTGACGGTGAACAATGGCTGCACCCGCACCGATGCCATCACGGTGGCCTTCAATCCCTCACCGGCACGCATGGCCGTGAACGAGTTCCACACCTGCCTGGACGACGCTCCGCGCTATGTGGTGATCGATGCCGGGAATCCGGGTTCGCGGTACGACTGGTCCACGGGTGCCACCACACAGGTCATCATGGCCAGCGCCTACGGCTGGTACTACGTGAACGTCCGGAACGCCTATGATTGCTCCGTGCGCGACAGTGCACAGGTGATCGAATACTGCCCGGCCACCATCTTCATCCCGAACACCTTCACACCGAACGGTGACGGACTGAACGACACCTTCCTACCCGTGGGCAAGAGCATCGCCTCCATCCACCTGTGGGTGTTCGACCGCTGGGGTGAACTGCTTTACGAGACGGACGACCTGTCCATGGGATGGGACGGCACCTATCGTGGTGAGTTGGTCAAGAACGACATGTACGTTTGGCGGATGACGTACAAGTTCTACACCGATGAGGAGGGCACCATCGGTATGGAACAGCAGCAGATGGGACAGGTGCAGGTGCTGCGCTGATCACAGGAGCAGCTCGAACCTGTCGGCCTCCATGGCCACCGGGAACTTCACCCGGAAGTCCTCCAACGCAGCGCGATCGAAAACCTTGGTCAGCATGCCTTCGGCACCCGGTGCCAGACCGGTCACCGCACCCCTGGGGTCGATCGCGGCCGAGTCACCGGAATAGAGGTGGCCGTTGCCATCCTGTCCCACCCGGTTCACGCCCACGACGTGGCACTGGTTCTCGATGGCCCGCGCGATGAGCAGGTGGCTCCATGGATAGCGGCGCACCTCGGGCCAGTTGGCCACGTAGAGGATGGCATCATAATCGCCGCGGTTGCGCGCGAAGACCGGGAAGCGCAGGTCGAAGCAGATCTGCAGCAGGATGCGCCAGCCGCGCCATTCCACCACCACGCGCTCGGTACCGGCGGTGTAGTGGTCCGTCTCCTTCGCAAAGCGGAACAGGTGACGCTTGTCGTAGGTCGT
>CAUJFM010000174.1 GCA_963169595.1 Bacteroidota bacterium
AGGATGTAGCCGAGCCGGAACCCCCGCGATTCGGGCCGCCGACCGCGCTCCACGAACACGATGCCCGACCCCGGGTGTGCCAACAGCTTCGGGAGCGCTGCCGGGTCGTCCTGGCCATCGCCATCCATCACCACGAAACGCTGCGCGCTGCTCTCCGAGGCGAACAGCAGCCCCTGATGGATGGCCTCCTGATGCCCCATGGGGTAGGGCAGGGCGATGACCTCCAACGCCAGATGCGGCCCACTGGGTCGGAAGGCCAGCGCCCGTTGCTGCGTGGCATCGGTGGAGCCGTCGTCCACCACCACCACCAGGCAGCGCTCATCAACCCGCGCGAGGGTGTGGTCCAACTCCTTCAGGAGGAGCGGAAGAGCCTCCTCCTCGTTGAGGCAGGGGATGATGATGACGAGCGTGGGGCGCATGCGCTCGGCGAAGTAACGGCGTTACCCGGGATGCGGGCCTCTCAAGAGCCCGACCCACCCCCTGCCATCGACTTCGGCCAACCCGATACCTTTGCCCCAGCGGCCAAGCCGCCTTCCCGCATGTCCACGCTCACCACCGAAGACCGCCAGCTCCACTTCGAGCGCGGCGCCCACAGCGACGCCTTCCTCATCAGCACCTACGAGAAGCTCGTCTATCCGCGCATCATCGAGGAGAAGATGCTGAGCCTGCTCCGGCAGGGCAAGATCAGCAAGTGGTTCAGCGGCATCGGCCAGGAGGCCATCAGCGTGGGTGCGGCCATGGTGTTGCAGAACGATGAGTACATCCTGCCCATGCACCGCAATTTGGGCGTATTCACCACGCGGGGTATGCCGTTCCAGAAGCTCTTCGCGCAATGGCAGGGCAAGGCTACGGGCTACAGCAAAGGCCGCGAGCGCAGCTTCCACTTCGGCAGCCAGGAGCATAAGGTGGTCGGTATGATCAGCCACCTCGGCCCACAGATGGGCATAGCCGATGGTATCGCCCTGGCCCACAAACTGAAGAAGGAAAACCGCTGCACCATCGTATTCACCGGCGATGGCGCCACGAGCGAGGGCGACTTCCACGAGAGCGTGAACGTGGCCGCCGTATGGGACCTGCCGGTGCTCTTCATCATCGAGAACAACGGCTACGGCCTGAGCACGCCCAGCAGCGAGCAGTTCCGCATGAAGAGCTTTACCGATAAGGCCATCGGCTATGGCATCGAGGCGGTGCAGATAGCAGGCAACAACATCCTGGAGGTCTACAACAACCTGGCAAAGCTGGCGGACAGCGTGCGGGAGAATCCGCGGCCGATCCTGGTGGAGTGCATGACCTTCCGCATGCGCGGCCACGAGGAAGCTAGTGGAACGAAGTACGTGCCGAAGGAACTGTTCGAAGTGTGGGGCAAGAAGGACCCCGTGACGAATTTCGAAGCGTGGATGTTGAAGACCGGCGTGTTGAGCATCGCCAAACGCGACGAGATCCGCACGCGCCTAAAGGATGGCATCGAGGACGATCTGAAGCACGCGTTCGAGGAACCGGAACCGGTCCCGGTTGAATCCGCTGAATTGGCTGATGTATACGCACCAACGTCGATCGATGGCACCCGTAGTGTCGACCCCCAGGGGCGACCTCTCGTTCTATCAGTGGAAGCGGACCCTGCAGGCGCCCCCGAGAAACGCATGATCGATGCCATCCAGCAGGGCCTTGCCCAAAGCATGGAGCGCCACCCCGGCCTCGTCCTGATGGGACAGGATATCGCCGAGTACGGCGGTGCGTTCAAGATCACCGAAGGGTTCGTGGAGAAGTTCGGGAAGGGGCGGGTACGTAACACACCGCTGTGCGAAAGCGCCATCCTCGGCACATCGCTCGGGCTGAGCATCAAGGGCATGAAGGCCATGATGGAGATGCAGTTCGCCGACTTCGTGAGCGAGGGCATCACCCAGATCTGCAACAACCTGGCGAAGATGCACTACCGCTGGGGCCAGAACGCCGATGTGGTGGTGCGCATGCCCACCGGCGCCGGTGTGGGAGCGGGGCCGTTCCACAGCCAGAGCAACGAGATGTGGTTCGTGAAGACGCCGGGCCTGAAGGTGGTCTACCCCAGCAACCCGTACGACGCCAAGGGTCTGTTGATGACCGCCTTCGACGACCCCAACCCCGTGATGTTCTTTGAGCACAAGGCCATGTACCGCAGCATCACCGGCCCCGTGCCCGAACAGCCGTACGGCATCCCGTTCGGCAAGGCCAACGTGGTGCGCGAGGGTAGTGCCATGAGCATCATCACCTATGGCATGGGCGTGCATTGGGCAACCGAACTTGTTGACGAGATGGGTATCAGTGCGGAGGTCGTCGATCTTCGCACCTTGGTGCCGCTGGATGTGGACACGATCCTCGCCAGCGTGAAGAAGACCGGGAAGGTCCTGTTGCTGCACGAAGACACGCTCACCGCAGGCTTCGGTGGCGAACTGGCCGCACTGATCGCGGAGCATGCCTTCGAGCACCTCGACGCACCGATCATGCGCGTGGCCAGCTGGGACACCCCGGTGCCCTTCGCCATCCCGTTGGAGCAAGGCTTCCTGCCGAAAGGGAGGTTGAAGGCGGCGGTGGAGAAGCTGGTGGGGTATTGATCCGCCAACCATCTACTTGCGCAGGGGCCGGTGTTCCTTCCACCCGACTGGCACCATCGGTCGCAGGGAACGCTTTCCCCGTGGTTGCCGTCAGAGGGGGCATGTTCCAGCACATGTATCCGTGCGCCGAACATCCCACCGGGTTACTTGGTCGTGGACCTGCACGGTGTTCCTGCGCGGCGTTACCGGCGTACACGCTATGGCGCAGAGCGTAACGGGTTGTTCGGCGTGGTCCCTTGCCCATACGGTTGGGCCTGGGTCACAGTCCACCGTCCACTTTCACCAAGCGAACCGACTGGCTGCGGTCGGCTCCGGCGGTGTAGCGCAGCAGGTATACCCCAGTAGGTTGATCCGAAAGGTCGATCCCGATCCCGCCACCGGATCCGGCGTAGTGCCGTATCCGGCGCCCACGGCCATCGAACACCTCCAGTTCCACCGCCTCTTCCGGATCGAATATCAGCGTATACCGGCCATCGGTGGACGGGTTCGGGTAGGGATGCGGCCCATCCGCAGAAGCACCGCGCTGTACCACCACCACATCCGACCATGTTGAACCGCCATCATGATCCACCTGTTGCAGGCGGTAGTAGGATAGGCCCGGCAGGGGGGCGCGGTCCACATCGTAGTAGCGCCGCACCTGGTACGAATCCCCGGCACCGGGGCGCTGGACGATGGGTGCCAGCGCGAACGGGGCCGCCCCCCGGTACACGACGAACCGCGCGTTGTCCTTCTCCATCGCGGTCGCCCATTCCAGGTTCACCCGATCGCCCTCAGGAACCGCATCGAAACCGAGCAACGTGATCGGTAACAGCAGGGAGCACCCCGTACCGGTGAGGTCGAAGTCGACCTGCACATCATCGATGGCCATGTGGTGGTCGTTGTTGGTGTCGTCGATGTCGGTCCACCGCAGGAGGATGTACCTGTTCACGTCCAAGGGCGTGGCCAGTGCGAAACACGCCGTGATGGTGGTCGAATGGGTGCAGGGGTAGCTCTGCAGTTGACTGGAGCCACCCGAGGGACTGCTCATCAGCGGACTGAAGTTCAA
>CAUJFM010000175.1 GCA_963169595.1 Bacteroidota bacterium
CCTGTTGCTGTATAATATTGGGAAAACACCCCTCCTACCAAGATGCGTCCATCACCCTGTTGCGCGATGGCTGAGATCGTATGATTGGGGCCATCCTCTCCAAAGGATGGATCGACACCTCCATTCGGCAGCATACATTCGATAATACCTGTTGATTGGCCTTGAAATTCCTCCCAAATCCCCGAGGCGCAGACCTTTCCATCACTCAATATGCAGAGGCCCATGGCTCCTCTCTGAGACCCATCGAACGTGGCACCAGTTCCTGCATCGAACGAAAGGTCGACCTCTCCGTTGGGGAATATTCTGGCGAAGCTGGCCTTGGGAACTCCGTTGACTGATGTGAAGCTACCACTGATCAGAATAGACCCATCAGCATAGAGGTCCATCGCGCTGACACTGGTGTTCACCCCTGTTCCAAAGGCAAAGGATTCATCAACTTGGCCATCGGAAAGCAGTCTGATCAGGCCACGCCGTTGCACTCCATTGTATGACTGGAATCCACCGGCGACAAGAATGCGTCCATCTCCTTGTACTCGGATGCAACTGGGAATATTGGCAGGGAAAAATCCGGTTCCCATCTCGAAGGATTGGTCGTAGGATCCATCAGCATTGAGACATGCAAAATGACCGAAGTTATTTGCCCCCCATCCTCCGATAAGGATCCGACCATCGGCTTGTAAAGCGACTTCATCCACAGGGGCAATGTCGCCGGGCCAGCTATCGAAGGTCGGATCCACGGCACCATTGGGAAGCAGCCGTGCCAAGCTCGGAAGATAGTGACCACCCACGGAATCAAATGCACCAGCAATGAGGATTCTCCCATCCGGGTCTAGCGCTATGCTTCTTACATGGGCATGGACCGTGGGCGTACCCGGAGGATTGGGCGTCAGATACAGACCTGAGCCCAGATTAAAGGATGTATCCAGTTCACCATCGGGATGGATCCTTGCTATTCCTCTTCGCGGAGCTCCACCAACGCTTGAGAAATCCCCACCGATCAAGACCCGGCCATCGTCCTGTATGACGATCTCCCCGACATAACCCAACGAGCCTGCGGATACACCGGCACTGAACGACGGGTCGAAGGTCGAACCGCTTTGTGCAGAGGTTGGTATCACGTCCAGCATGAAAGTACCCATCAGGCACACAACGATCCGTCCAACGACAGAACGGCCCCGTGTCTTCATTGCTCTTCTTTTGAGCGCATATTCACAAGCGGAAGACACGGCATTGAAAACTCTGCTGGAGTTTGCTGTAGGAGGTACGTGCAACATGGTGGTGTATGTTGGGCGGTAATGCAAGTATAGCCCAAGTACCGGATAGTTCAAGAGTGAATGACGCCTTCCAACAACCTCAATACCTTCCTCTCCACCTCCTATAGTCCGCAGCGGTCTCCCTGCGAAGGCATGGAGGGGGCGATGTGTCGGGCCTTCAGCCCTCCGCTCCGGTGCCGCATTAGCAACCCATGGCGTTGCCATGGGCTGATGTGCCACGGACCTTTGGCCCTTTGAAGGATTGTGTACACACGGCATAGGCAGACAAGCCTGCGGTTCTTTAACGTGATCCGTCGGCCGGACGTGAGCCGCGTGAGCGGGTGGAGCGGCAGCTTGCCGAAGGTGAAGCGTAGGCATGGCGCGAGCGAGGAGGCGACCGAAGGAAGCCACCGGAGCCGCAGCCATGCCCGCTGAACCGAGGCAACTACAGCGAAACACGCGACCCGCCTTCGCCCTCCCTGCGGTCGGGCTTCGGCGGGCACGGCCCATTCTTTCTAGGCTGGATCTCCACCCGGAACGAGAGTAGGCGAAGGCGGGGCACGTCCATCGCTTCGCTACGCTCGCGATGACGACTTCGCTACGCCATGCCTCCTTGCTCCGCCGACTGCGCCTTCGCCGTAGCTTCAGCGGAGCGAGGAGCGGCTACGCAAAGGCGCAGTCGGCAGACAAGCTCGCGATGACGGCAAAGCACGGCGGATCTTCGATGAACGACCGGCTCTCCCTATCTTCCCCCACGCCTGCCCGTTCAACCAAAACCCACACCGCCGGAAAGCCGGTACACTCACATGCGGATCCTCGAACTCAAGGCCATGCGTGGCCCCAACCATTGGTCGGTCCGTCGTCACAAGTTGATCGTCATGCGCCTCGACATCGAGGACTTGGAGGAACGGCCCACCGACAAGATCCCCGGCTTCTACGAGCGCATCACCACGCTGCTCCCCAGCACCTACCGCCACCGCTGCAGCGAGGAGCACGAGGGCGGTTTCTGGGAACGCATCAAGCGCGGCACCTGGATGGGCCACGTGATCGAGCACATCGCCCTGGAGATCCAGACCCTGGCCGGGATGGAGACCGGTTTCGGCCGCACCCGCAGCACCAGCGAACGCGGGGTGTACAACGTGGTCTTCAGCTACATCGAGGAGCCCGTGGGGCTGTTCGCGGCCAGGTCGGCCGTACGCATCGCCCAGGCCCTGATCGATGGAGTGGAATATGACCTGGAGGCTGACATTCAGCAGATGCGCGAGATCCGCGAGGAGAGCCGCCTGGGGCCCAGCACCGGCAGCATCGTGCAGGAGGCCGTGGCCCGGGGCATCCCGTACCTGCGCCTCAATGGGCAAAGCCTTGTGCAGCTGGGGCATGGTATCCACCAGAAGCGCATCCGCGCCACCATCACCAGCCGCACCAGCAACATCGGCGTGGAGATCGCCTGCGACAAGGAGGAGACCAAGCAGTTGCTGGAGAGCTACGAGATCCCCGTGCCGAAAGGCCGCGTGGTGCGCACCGAGGAAGGGCTGAAGGATGCGTTGGAAGTGGTGGGCTACCCCTGTGTGATCAAGCCCATCGGCGGCAACCACGGTCGTGGCGCCACCATCGGCATCAAGAACTGGGAGGAGGCCGTGCCCGCGCTGGCCAAGGCCAAGGAGATCAGCCGCAGCGTGATCGTGGAACGCTACATCACCGGCCTCGATCACCGGTTGCTCGTCATCAACCACCAGTTCGTGGCCGCCGCCAAGCGCACGCCCGCCTGCGTGATCGGCGATGGCGTGCACACCATCCGCCAGCTTGCCGACGAGGTGAACAAGGACCCGCGCCGCGGCTACGGGCACGAGAAGGTCCTCACCCGCATTGACATCGACGACCACACCGAGAAGCTGCTCGCCCGCCGCGGCCTGACGCCCGACAGCGTGCCTCCGAAGGACGAGGTGGTGTACCTGAAGGCCACCGCCAACCTCAGCACCGGCGGCACCGCCACGGATGTCACCGAGATCGTGCACCCCTACAACGTCTTCATGGCCGAGCGCATCTCGCGCATCATCGACCTGGACATCTGCGGCATCGACATCATGACCGACGACATCACGCAGCCGCTCTCCGAGACCGGCGGCGCGGTGCTGGAGGTGAACGCCGCGCCGGGCTTCCGCATGCACCTGGAACCTACGGAAGGCATCGGTCGCAACGTGGCCGAGCCCGTGGTGGACATGCTCTTCCCGCCCGGTGCGCCGAGCCGCATCCCGATCATCGCCATCACCGGCACCAACGGGAAAACGACCACCACGCGCCTCACGGCCCACATCATGCGCAGCGTGAACTACAAGGTGGGCATGACCTGCAGCGATGGCGTATACATCATGAACCGCATGCTGCAGAAGGGCGATTGCACCGGCCCGGCCAGCGCACAGTTCGTGCTGAAGGACCCGCTGGTGGACATGGCCGTGCTGGAGACCGCGCGCGGCGGCATGCTGCGCAGCGGCCTTGGCTTCGAGCATTGCGACGTGGGCATCTGCACCAACGTGGCCGCCGACCACCTTGGGTTGAAGGACATCAACACCCTGGAGGAACTGGCCCACGTGAAGAGCACTGTGCCGCGCAGCGTGCGCAAGGACGGCTACGCCATCCTCAACGCCGACGATGAACTGGTGATGGCCATGCGCAAGCAGTGCGATTGCAAGATCGCCCTCTTCAGCCTGGACGAGAACAACCGCCTCATCCGCCAGCACTGCAAGCTCGGTGGCCTCGCGGCCATCTACGAGAACGGCTTCATCACCATCAGCAAGGGCGAGTGGAAGCTGCGCATCGAGAAGGCCGTGAACGTGCCGCTGACCTATGGCGGCAAGGCCGTGTTCAACATCCAGAACATCCTGCCCGCCGTGCTCGCCGCCTACACGCAGGGCGTGAAGATCGAGGAGCTGCGCCAGGCCCTGATGACCTTCGTGCCTTCACCGGCGCAGACGCCCGGCCGCCTCAACCTCTTCCAGTTCCGCAACTTCCAGGTGGTGGTGGACTACGCCCACAACCCGCACGGCTTCGAGGCGCTGGGCCGTTTCCTCAGCAAGGTGCCCGACACGCCCAAGATCGGCGTCATCGCCGGCGTGGGCGACCGCCGCGACGAGGATACCGTGAACCTGGGCAAGCTCAGCGCCCGCATGTTCGACGAGATCATCATCCGCCAGGACCGCAACCTGCGCGGCAAGACCGACGATGAGATCATCGCGCTGCTGGTGAAGGGCATCCACGAGGTGGACCCCAACAAGCCCTTCAAGATCATGAAGAAGGAGGAGGAGGCCATCCGCCACGCCATCGGCACCGCGCCGAAAGGCGCCTTCGTGGTGCTCTGCAGCGACGTGGTGCCCGATGCCCTGGAGCTGGTGCTGAAGCTGAAGGAGCAGGACGAGCAGGTGGCCTTCAGCAAGGAGGACATCCCGAACCGGAACAAGGAATTGGTGGGGTCGTAGCGTCGAGGCATGCCTCGACCGCTGTGTTAATGGCCGTGGTATTAGCAGAGCATGCACATCCGCCGCAAATACAGCCGGTTGCGCGGATATGATTACGCCGCATGCGGTGCGTATTTCATGACCATCAACACCTATGGCCGTTCGCGCCTGTTCGGCAATGTCGTGGTTGATGGAACCGTACCTCGTGTCGCCCTATCGGCCCACGGGCTGATCGTGCAGGAATGCTGGGATGCCATCCCGGATCATTTTCCGACCGTTCATCTGGATACGTTCCAGATCATGCCCGACCACGTGCATGCGATCGTGGTGGTCCTGGATGATGATGCCCCGTCGGGTGCGGCGATGGATGGGCGGTTATCCTACATGGCCCCTCGATCCATCGAAACCCATGGTGCAGGTCGAGGCGGTGCCTCGACCCTACGCGGCGAATGGCGCCCCAATGGCGTGAAACCGCGTTCCGTTGGGGCCATTGTGGGTTCGTTCAAATCGGCCGTCACCAAACGTATCAACCAGGCACGTGGCACACCCGGCTCGCCCGTTTGGCAACCCAATTACCATGATCGCATCATCCGCAATGCCGCGGAACATGATCGCATCGCCGCTTACATCCGCAAAACCCGGCTAAATGGTTGAATGGCACACGTGCATGTTGATGGATGGAACCAGTACACATCTGAACCGCTGTGCGCGATGGGAACCGGTAGCCCCGCGCCTCAGCAGGGTCTCCTGGAAGGGACCCTGCACCAACTGATCCATCAACGCGTTGTGAGCGCGGATGCGGCTGGTTTATGAGCGTATCCTGCGAATGCGCTCGACCGGATCTGATTAACGCAGCCAGCGGCTGTCTTGGATAACCCGCGTTCGCTTGCAGCCATGGGCTGCATAGAGCTTACGTTGTTGCGCTATGTCGCAGGATACGTGCCGCATAGTGCCGCACTCAAGCGACCTTCAGGATGTGCTCAGCAAGCCGTTGCCGTACCAGTTGAAGTGTACCGTGGTCGATGCGACCCATGACGCCCTCGATCCACGATACGGGCACGACGTGCGCATGGCCCATGCGGATGAGGCCTGGGAAGCCCAGCCGTGCGCTGGTGAACGAAGCATGGCCTTCATCGATGCGGACATCAAGCTCTTTCACTTCCAGTCCAAGGCTCCCGCTGATGCCAAGTACAAGCCAGTCACCGCAGGGTGGAAAGCTGGCCACCAGAACGGCAGGCCTGGGTTTCCGCTGTCCGTCGGCTTGTGGTAGCGCCACACGCACCACATCGCCGGCCTTCATGGTTTGAACTCCGGGTTGGGTTCGAGCAGTGTGATGCCGCTGATGTCCGGCTCATCGGTCCCATAAGCACGTGTTAGGCCTTCGGCAGCAAGTGTGGCCCAGAAAGCGCGATCCCCGGGATCATTTGCGCCCGCCGCAAGCCGGTTCCGGATGGCTGCGCGCTCCTCTTCCGTAATGGGCGTGGTTCCGCCGGAAGAGAGAAGCTTTTTGACGCCGAGAAGGGCTTTCAACAACCCTTGGTCGTCGAGTTTGGCGATCCAAGCGATGAGTTCGTTCCGGAGGCTTTCGGTGCTCATGGCTATCAAAGTTAGTGCGGTTGGTGGCTGTGCTTACCTGTAGTTGGTGGCATGCTGCCTGCCGTGTTCGCCACACGGTGGACTCGCTACCGACCTTTGTCCCATGCGCCTCTTCACCTCTTTCCTGCTCACCTTCCTCACCATGTCCCTCACCGCCCAGGACCTGAAGCCCGTGGCCTATACCGATGGCCCGCAGAAGCTCAACGGCTTGGTGACGGACAACACCGGCACGAAGCGCCCCGGCGTGCTCATCCTGCCCGCGTGGATGGGCATCGATGGCGAGGCGCGCACCGCGGCGAAGGAGCTGGCGAAGCAGGGCTACATCGCCTTCATTGCTGACATCTACGGCGAGGGCAACATCCCCATCGACTTCAACAGCGCCCGCCAGGCGGCCACGCACTACAAGACCGACTTCGCCGCGTACCAGCACCGCATTGCCCTGGCCTTGGAGCAACTGAAGC
>CAUJFM010000176.1 GCA_963169595.1 Bacteroidota bacterium
GATCATCAGGTCGCCCACCTCGAAGTCGGGGTTCACACCACCGCACGCATTGCTCACGAAGAGGCGTTGGATGCCCAGGTACTTCATCACGCGCACCGGCATCACCACCTCGGCCATGGACCAGCCCTCGTAGTAGTGGAAGCGCCCCTGCATGGCCACCACCGGCTTTCCGCCCAGCTTGCCGAACAGCAGCTTGCCCGGATGCCCCTGCACGGTGCTCACGGGGAACTCAGGGATAGAGGCGTAGGGGATGGCGTGCTCCACCTCGATCTCCTTGCCCAGGCCGCTGAGGCCGGTGCCCAGGATGATCCCGGTCTCGGGGGTGAAACCTTCGGTGATCTCCTTGAGGTGGTCAGCGATGCGCTGGATGCGTTCCAACATGGCGGCGTATGAGGTCTGCGAAGCGTTCCGGTTCGTTCAGGAACACGGTCCGCATGCCGATCACGGCCAGCGGAAGTCCTTCCAGCGGACTTCCGGTGATCACGGATCGGAGCCTTGCGGCGTCTTTTTCCGTGGTGATCAGGGTTTTCGGGCCGGGCGCGAATTTATGGAACCGGTCCGCCAGTGCGCGTAGGTCGGTGGTGGTGAATGGGTGATGGTCGGGGAAGGGTTGGTGGTGTACGGTGCGGTATCGCGAACGGAGGTGGTCCACCAGCGGTGCCGGGTCCGCAATGCCAGTAAAGAGAAGGACGGTGGTTGTGGGTATACCGCTGTCTTCATTACGAAGATCCTGTAGCGTCGACCCATTGGGTCGACCTGCTGCTGGCGAATACGCGATCCCCGCGAAGAACAGCCGTTGTTCCGCCGCCAGCCCCAGCCGTTCCCGCCACCGCTGTTGTTCTGCTGCCGATGGCAGCGCCGGGCATTTCGTTACCACCACCACCTGCGCGGCCCGGGCACGCGAACGCACATCGCGCAGCGTTCCGGCCGGCAGCAAGGCATCGTCACAATACGGCCGCTGAAAGGTGGTGAGCAGGATGTTCAGCCCCGCGTCCAGGCGGCGGTGCTGCAAGGCGTCATCCAGCACCACGGCCTTCGCGCCTGGTACTTCCTGTTGGATCTGCTCGATCGCCTTCACCCGGTCCGCTCCCACATACACATGTACCTGGGGAAAATGCAGCTTCACCTGAAGTGGTTCATCTCCCGATCGTTCGGCGCCATCGGTGGCCTGTACCGCATGGATCGATGTGGTCTTGCGGCCATACCCACGGCTCAAGGTGGCCAGTGGTCCGGTTCCGTCCAGCGTGCGCAACACCAGTTCCATCATGGGGGTCTTGCCGGTACCGCCCAAGGCGAGGTTGCCAATGGCGATGGTGGGCACCGTGGGTCGGGTGCGCTTGATGATACCTGCATTGTACAAGGCATGGCGCACCACGAGCGCGGCGCCATAGAGCCAGGCGAAAGGTGCGAGCAGGATGCGGCGGAGAGGCATGGAGGGGTCTGGTACGCATGCGAAGGTGCGGAGAAGCGGCCACAGGCTGTCAGGTCGGTCTTGTTCCATTGAGCACCAATGTTCTGGTGTAAGTGCCGGAAAGCGGGCTTGACAGACCACGGCCCCAGCTATGGGAGCCTGTATTACAGTAGGTGAAGGAATGCCTAGCTGCCCTACATTTGATATGACCAACACTCCACCACCATGGCACGTGCCCACTTCCTACCCGAGGATTTCGATGCCTCGGTCGATCACCCGGCCTATTTGCTGGTGCCTGCGCATCGATACAACGACACCAAGCACTGGTACTATAGTGCTTCTTCCCGGCAGCTTGATGTGATCGAGAGGCTGCCTTGCTATGGGAACGAGCGGCGCATTCCCAGGACCGCTGGCGAGAAGTTGAAGGAGAAGAGGCTGGGCGAATGCCCGAAGCGGGAAAGCAGAAGCGACTTCTTCATCGTGCGCATACCATGAGGTCCGCCCACACTGCCCTGTGGGCCATGCCTGTGCTGGCGCTGATCGCCAGTGGCTGCACGCAGCGGTATACGCGCTGGCACAAGAAGGTCAAGAACGATAAGGGCGTTGTCCTGCGCGCCAAGGAACTGTGCAGTGGAACGGACATGGTCGAGGTCACGGCCTTCACGTTGAAGTCCGAACCCGTATCGGACAAGACGCTGTGGGACCTGAGCCCCGAGGGGCAAGCGGCATACATCGACCGGCTGGCGGAGCTCACCAAAGGGTTGAAGGAACTGGACGCAGCGCTGTCCAGTCCCGTTGGCAAAGAAGCCATCCGGAAGACAGACCTCTCCACGTTCAAGAAGCGCATCGTGCTTTCGGTGGAGAACAAATGCACGCAAGTACCCGCCAACAGGATCGGCAACCTGGAGATCGCTTTGGAACTCGCCCCAGGTTCGCCGGTCCGTTTCGTCAGTTGGAACAAGCTCGAGACCCGCTATGCCACGGTGGACCTGGGCAAACTGTCGCACACGTCCGGTGGCACGTTCGAGTTCGCCCCCGGAGTGGAATTGCTGGGCGGCGTGGTCGGCGCACAGGCGGGCAAGATCGGGTGGTCCAACTCCATCACGGAGGAATTGAACCTCTCACGCCGCTTCGTCGATGTAACCGGGATATTGGAGCCGACGAAGGGAAGGTTGGTGCTGGAGGGTATGCCGGGCAGGGACTTGGCGGGTAACATCGTGGTGGAGGTGACCCTCGCGGCGATAAGCAGCCAGGTCACGGTCACACACGTCATCGGTCCCTTGTTCACCCCTGCTGGTGATCCGGTGGCCCCTGCGAATGTGAAGGTCGAGAAAATGAAGCTGGTGGTCCCGCAATACAAACAGGACGTGCCCATTAAGATGACATACAAAGGGGACATGCGATCGGTGTTGAACAGGCGTGGGGCACGCACCATCGCCGAAGGCGATGATGTGGTGAGGTACACAGCGTTCACCAACGGCACGGGAACGAACATGACGCTGGCCACGGCCGATGACATGCAGGTGCCGGTATGGACCATCGGGTGGGACGCTCCACCGGGCACCACGCACACGATCGAGCTGAAGTCCAAAACGGATCCGGCGGACGTGGCCATGCTCGCCTTCCGCTCCCCCGGTGAGGCCGGTGAGTTCCTTGCTTGGCTGCAACGGGCCAAGGCGAAGGAGGTGAGTGGGTATGACCTGGTACAGGGCCTGGGTGGCCAGCCCATCCCCACGGCCGATGCGGAGTTTGACGCGATGTATGTCGATCCCTTCTGGCGGTGATGCGTGAAGTACTTAATGAGTCGGCGGATAAGAAACGGACGGTTATCGTGGTATGTCCTGGGTAAAGGATGTGATGGAAGTGAAGGAGGCCGTGGGTTTCATCACATCCCTGACCTCCATCACCTCCATCACCTGAGTTCGGATCTTTCTCACCGTCTCAGTATCAACGGTCGGTGAGCCTGCCCCGTCCAGGCTCACTGGAAGCATAAACCCCACGTCCAACACCTGGCTGTACCGTACTTTGCCGCTGAAACATCACCACTGCCATGCGTCTTGGTACCGCACTGTACTTTCTGCTGTTCGTGACCGCAACCATACTGCCCCGGCAGGCTGCGGCCCAGGTCAACCCCAATCCTGCTGCCCCCAAGCCAGCAGCCCCCAAGCCGAAACCGGTAACACCGGCCGCCACGGCCACCCTGAAAGTGTACTCCGATGTGCCCTGCACCTTCTACGTGGATGGTGAGCCCAAGGGTACCATCACGGACGACCGCCCACTGCGGGTGTCCTTGCGCGCTGGTGAATACATGTTCAAGGCCGTGAGCAAGGCGGATGGCCGCGACGAGGTGCGCGACTCCTATTCCATCACCAAGGAGGAAGTGGGCACCGAGCCGGTGTACCGGGTGGGCTTGGACCGCGTGGTGCAACAGCGCCTGGCCATGGAGCAGCGCGAATCCGCCGAGCGGAAGCAGCAGCAGGATCAAGAGGAGGCGTTGCGCCCCATGCTGATCGGTGTGGAGCAGAACATGGTACGCGTAGCGGGGGGCACTTTCGCTCGGGGCTGCACACCCGACAAGTATGGAGGGGGGTGTGCGCGTGACGAGAGCCCTGCACACCAAGTGACGGTGGGCACCTTCCACATCAGCAAGTACGAGGTAACGCAGGCGTTGTGGACGGCCGTGATGGGTACCACGGTGGGCGAACAGCGCAACAAGTCCAAGGGGTGGGAGTTGCACGGGGAAGGGGATCAGTACCCGATGTACTATGTGAATTGGGATGAAGCGCAGGAGTTCATTGTGAAGCTGAATGAATTGACCGGAAAGAGATACCGGTTGCCTACGGAGGCGGAGTGGGAATACGCGGCGCGTGGCGGCAGCCAAAGCCGGGGTACGGAATATGCCGGGAGCAACGACCTGGGCAGCGTAGGCTGGTACGATGGCAACAGCGGCGGAAAAGCGCACCCTGTGGGCCAGAAAGCGGCGAACGAGTTGGGCTTGTACGATATGAGCGGCAACGTGTGGGAATGGTGCTCGGACTGGTACGGTGAGAACTACTATGGTAGCAGCCCTTCCACGGACCCTTCTGGCCCCAGCAGCGGTAGGGCCCACGTGGTGCGTGGCGGCTCGTGGTACCTCGCTGCCTCGTTCTGCCGGGTGGCGTACCGTTCCGGGTACTCCCCCGACTACCGCAACAGCAGCCGCGGGTTCCGTTTGGCCAGGACCGAGTAGTGCTTTGTCCTATTACTTTTTTACCCTTTGCCACTAAGTGGGTGACGGGCCCGAAGGGCCCCGGATTTTTTTCAAGCCCTTGCAGGGTCTCTCGAAGAGGACCCTGCATCCCCCACCCCTACAAATGATTGATGAACGTGCTCCTCACCAAATTCCGTTGTAGCAGCAAGCTGGCGCCGCCATCGCCCTGCGTGCCGAACTCCTGCTCCAGCTCCACGCCGGTGTTGGGGTCGTAGGCCTCCACGCGGATGGTGCCGTCGGCGGTGTTCTCCACGGTCACCTCCACAGGGTAGTTGAGGGCGGGGTTGGCGATGGGGCCGATCACCAGTTCGCCCACGGGGGTGAGTTCGCCCTTGGGGTCGTGGTACTGCACCACCTGCAGGCGGATCTTGGTCTGCGTGGCGCTGCTGGTGTAAAAGGTGCGCGTGGCGCGGGCGGGCAACGGCATGTTCTTCGCGATCAGCCGGTCCACCTCCATGCGGCCGGTCTGCGGGTTCAGCGTCTGCAGGCCGATGTGGTGGCCGGTAACGCCCCGGAACTCCGGCGGTATGTCGAAGGCCTCGGCCTCGCCGCTCAGCTGCGCGGCATGCACCGCCGCGCCGTAGGCCACCGCCTTCATGGGCTCGTGGTGGAAGATCTTCTGGCGGCTGTCGCTGAAGATTCTCCCCATGCGCTCGCGGATGCAGGGCATCATGCTGCTGCCACCCACCAGCATCAGCGCGCCGATGTCGCTTTC
>CAUJFM010000177.1 GCA_963169595.1 Bacteroidota bacterium
GTGGGCGCCAAGAGCGTGGGCTGCAACATCGTACTGCCCCATGAGCAGGCCGCCAATCCCTACCTGGATGTCAGCCTCACCTTCGAACGGTTCTTCGTGCGCAAGGTGCTGCTGGTGAAGTACAGCATCTGCTTCGTGGTGATGCCGGGTGGCGCCGGCACGGTGGACGAGCTCTTCGAGACCATCACGCTGATCCAGACCGGCAAGGTGAAGGACTTCCCCATCCTCCTCTTTGGGAAGGAATACTGGGCGCCCATGCTGCACCAGATCGACCACATGGTGGCCGAAGGCACGATCGGTCGCAAGGAGCTGGAGTTCGTCTTCGTCGCGGACAGCGTGGAGGAGGCTACCACCCTCTTGCAGGACCGGCTCGTGGCCATGTGGCGTGCCGCCAAGAAGCGGAAGGACACCCCGAAATGGTGGTTCCTGGAAGGCCGGGTTAACGGAAAGGTAGATCAGGCTTAACACCCGTAACCCTTCCTTAACACGGGGCCAACGGGCCGGTAATACCACGCCGGGAACTTTGCAGCGCGAAAGGCCGATCAGGTCTTGAGCTTATGCGATGTACCGGACACTGACCTTTCTCCTTGCCCTTTCCCTGGGCTTTTCCGCCCTTGCCCAGCAAGGCACCATCACCGGCACCATCACGGCCCCCGAGGCCGGCGTGGTGCAACCCATGCCCTTTGTGAACGTGGCCCTGAAGGGCACCACGGTGGGGGCCACCACCGACCTCGACGGTCGCTACACCTTCCAGACCGCACCCGGCACATACGTGCTCGTGGTGAGCTTCGTGGGTTACGAGCCCGTGGAACGGCCGGTGACGGTGGAGGCGGGTAAGACCCTCCGCGTGGATGTGGAACTGAAGACCCTGGCCATTGAGATGCAGGCCGTGGAAGTGGTAAGCGTGCGGCGCACGGAGACCGAATCGGCCGTGGTGATGGAGACCCGCCAGAGCGAACAGGTGGTGAACGGCATGGGGCGCGAGCAGATCTCCAAGGGCACTGACCGCACGGCCGGTGATGTGGTGAAGCGTATCCCCGGCGTCACCATGGTGGGCGACCGCTTCGTGATGATCCGTGGCCTGGCGGACCGCTACAACACAGTGATGCTGAACGATGTGATCGCGCCCAGCATGGAACCGGACCGTCGCTCCTTCAGCTTCGACCTGCTGCCCAGCGGCGCCCTGGACCGCGTGATGATCTACAAGACCGGCGCGGCCGACCTGCCAGGGGAGTTCGCCGGAGGCGTGATCAAGCTGTACACCATCAACGTTCCCAGCGAGAACATGATCAAGGTGGACTACTCCGCCTCCTATCGTCCGGGCACCACCTTCGAGCCTTTCCAAAGCAGTCAGCGCAGCGGAACGGACAACCTCGGCTTCGACAACGGCCTGCGCCAGCTTCCCGCCAGCTTGCCCGGCAACCTCTATAACACAACGCCCGAACGGCTCCAAGCCGCCGGCCGCTCCCTCGCGAACAACTGGGTGACGCAGCAGCGCACGGCCATGCCCGACCAGCGCTTCAACCTGCTCCTGGCCCGTCGCATCGGCAACGCGGACAGCAAGGTGAACGGTGGCAATATCACCGGCATCAGCTACACCAACAGCCTGCTCTCCTACACGGCGAAGAACTACAACTACAACATCTACGACCCCGTCCTGCAGCGGAGCGACAGCATCTACAACTACAGCGACAACGAGAACTTCAACCTTGTGCGGGTAAGCGCCTTCAGCAACTTCAGCCTGCTGGTGGGCAAGCGCACCAAGCTGGAGTTCCGCAACCTGTTCACCCAGCAGGGCATCGACCAGACCACCATCCGCACGGGCGGCAACTTCGAGGAGCAGTTCGATGTGCGCAACTACGCCTTCCGCTACCAGCAGCGCACCATCTACAGCGGTCAGCTGCACGGCGAGCACGAGCTGAACCCGGATGTGAACAAGCTCAGCTGGACGGCGGGCTACGGACTGGCCTGGAGCAAGGAACCCGACTTCCGCCGCCTGCGCACCGTGCGCGACATCAACTCCACCGATGCCAATACGCCCTACCAGACCATCATCCCGCCCGGGGCCACCACGCTGGATGCCGGACGCTTCTTCTCCGACATGGATGAACAGGTGATGACCGGCAAGGTGGACTATGAGCACCAGCTGAAAGGCGAGCGCACCACAGTGAAACTGCGCGCCGGGACCTTCGTGGAAATGAAGGAGCGCAGCTTCAGCGCCCGCTGGATGAGCTTCCGCGCGGCCAACAGCAGCCAGTTCGACCAAAGCCTGCTCTACGCGCCGCTCAACCAAGTGTTCAGCGCACCCAACATCAACAACACGACCGGCTTCAAACTGGAGGAAGGCACCAACCCCAGCGACCGCTACAACGCCTCGAACACGCTCTTCGCCGGTTACCTCGGCAGCACCATCACGCTCAACAAGCTCACCACGGTGACCCTGGGCCTGCGCGCCGAGCACAACACCCAGCAGCTGAACAGCGCCACCTTCGGTGGCCAGCGCGTCAGGGTGGACAACCCCATCCTCAGCATCCTGCCCTCGGTGAACGCCTCACGCACGCTCACCGAGCGTTCCCAGGTGCGCATGGCCTGGTACTCCACCGTGAACCGTCCGGAGTTCCGCGAACTGGCGCCCTTCTCCTTCTATGACTTCAGCTTCAACAACGTGCTCTTCGGCAACGACTCGCTGAAGGTGGCGACCGTGCAGAACGTGGATGCCCGCTACGAGCTCTACCCCAGCTCGGGCGAGCTCATCAGTTTCGGTGTGTTCTACAAGCAGTTCACCAACCCCATCGAGATGTTCTTCGTGCCCGGCGCGGGTTCGGGAGGCACCCGCAACTTCACCTACGGCAACGCCGTGCGCGCCAACAGCCTGGGCGCGGAGGTGGAGGTGCGCAAGCAGCTCAGCGCCCTGTTCCCGGAGGGGTACTTCAACAAGGTGGGCGTGATGATGAACGCGGCCTACATCGTGACCGAGGTGGAACTGGGTGAAGGCGCCCGTGGCCAGGCCCGCCAGCGTCCGCTCATGGGCCAGTCGCCCTACATCGTGAACGCAGGTCTCTACTACCAGGACAACGAGCGCAAGCTCCAGTACAACATCCTGTACAACGTGATCGGGCCCCGCCTCTTCGCCGTGGGCACCTTCGGCACGCCGGACATCTACGACATGCCGCGCCATGTGGTGGACCTCACGCTCACCAAGGGCTTCGGCAAGCACCTCGAAGTGAAGCTGAGCGCCCAGGACATCCTGAACCAGCGCACCCTGCTGATCCAGGACTCCAACGAGAACGGGCGCATCGACGACCGCGACGAGGAGATCATGAGCTTCCGCCGCGGGGCCTACTTCACCGCTGGCTTCAGCTGGCGCTTCTGAGCGACACCGGATGACGTTGTCGGTGCTAATTAAAACTTAAGACAGCGCAACGATCAGATAATCCTGGCCGCATCATCGGGTAACACTGGCGCCGTGCCTTTGTGGTCGAGAACACACACGCAACGAACATGACCATCCTGAAGAACAACGCGCTCAGCCTCCTGCTCCTCGGAGCCGTGGCCGTGGCCCTGCCCGCCTGCAAGAAGAAGGAGGGCTGCACGGACCCCCTCGCCACCAACTACGATCCCGATGCGGACAAGGACTGCTGCTGCGAATACGCACCGGTGAACACCGGCGGCACCATCGAAGTGACCGCGAACATCACCAGCAACACCACCTGGACCAGCAACAACAAGTACCTGCTGAAGGGTTTCATCTACGTGGAGGACGGCGCCACGCTGACCATCCAGCCCGGCACCATCATCAAGGGTGACAAGCCCACGAAGGGCACGCTGATCGTGAAGCGCGGCGGTCGCCTGATCGCCGACGGCACGGCCAGCCAGCCGATCGTCTTCACCAGCAACCAGGCGGCCGGCAGCCGCGACTACGGCGACTGGGGCGGCATCATCCTCTGCGGCCGTGCGCCCCACAACCAGCCCAGTGACCCCATCATCGAGGGTGGCGTGGACGCCCAATACGGCGGCACGGATCCCAATGACAACAGCGGCATCCTGCGCTACGTGCGCATCGAGTTCGCCGGCATCCCCTTCCAGCCCAACCAGGAGATCAACGGCCTGACGATGGGCGGCGTGGGCCGCGGCACCACCATCGAGCACATCCAGGTGAGCTACTGCGGCGACGACAGCTATGAGTGGTTCGGTGGCACCGTGAACGCCCGCAACCTCATCGCCTTCCGCGGTTGGGACGATGACTTCGACCAGGACTTCGGCTGGCAGGGCAAGGTGCAGTTCGCTGTGAGCCTGCGTGACCCCAACGTGGCCGACCAGAGCAGCAGCAACGGTTTCGAGTGCGACAACGATGCGGCCGGCAATGCCGTGGCGCCATACAGCCAGGGCACCTGGAGCAACGTGAGCATCTTCGGCCCCAAGGCTGATGCGGGCACCACCGTCAATGCCCAGTATGCCCGCGCCCTCCACCTGCGCCGCAATACCCAGACCCGCGTCTTCAACAGCGTGTTCGCCGGTTACCCCACCGGGCTGTACATCGATGGCAACAGCACGCAGGCCAATGCCACCAATGGCGACCTGATGTTCCGCAACAACGTGATCGCCGGCATGGGCACCTCGCTGAACGTACCCAGCGGCCAGAACTGGGACCAGGCCGCCATCACCAGCTGGTTCAACACCAGTGGCTGGAACAACACGGTGTACGCCAACAACTCCGAGCTGCAGGTGGCCGCCCCCTTCAACCTGACGGCACCCAACTTCCTGCCCAACGCCGGAAGCCCGTTGCTGAGCGGTGCCGACTTCACCTGGAGCCCCCTCACGGACAGCTTCTTCACCCCGGTGACCTACCGCGGCGCCTTCGGCAGCACCGATTGGACCGCCGGCTGGGCCAACTGGAACCCGCAGACCACGAACTACTGAGCACGGTACATCGCAACAAACCCGCTCGGTATCCGGAGAACCCCGCCTCGGCGGGGTTCTTCCTTTTCAGGCCCAGCCCCGCAACAGGGCCAATACCACCCCGTAACGCGCCGCCTTGCCGATGAACATGAGCACCGCCACCGGCAAGGCCCTAGCCTTGCCCAGGCCCAAGGCGAGGGCCAGCGGATCGCCGACCACCGGCAGCCAGGCCAGCAAAGCGGCCCAGAAGCCGTACCGGTCCACCCAGTCCTGCATGCACCGGGCCTTGGCCGGGTCGGTGCGCAACCAGCGCAGGATGCGGTCCAGGTCGCCCAGCCTGCCCAGCCCATAGGAGCTCATGCCCCCGAGCCAGTTCCCCAGGCTGGCCACCGTCCACAAGGCCGCGCCGGACCAGGGGCCCAGGGTCATGGCCGCCAGCACCGCCTCCGAACTGAAGGGCAGCACCGTGGCAGCCAGGAAACTGGCCATGAAGAGGCCCCACAGCCCCCACTCGGTCCAGGCGGGTCCCAGGTCCATGTGCGGGGCCAAGGTAGGCCTGCTGGTCCGGCATGGCATTTGGGATATGAGCGGCAGTAATTTGCGTACCCATGCGTCCCTTGGCCCTTCTCCTCCCCGTGTTGCTCCATGGTGCCCCCCTGCTGGCCCAGGAGACGGACAACAACACCCTGCCCGGCCGGCGCGCCACCCTGAGCGGCGGCGTGGAGATCGGCATCCCCATCGGGGCCTTTGCCGACAGCTGGGGCCGGGAGATCGCCGGCCTGAGCGCGAATTTCACCGTCCCGATGCGGCTGCTGCCCTTCAGCTGGGGCTTCGACTTCGGTTGGGGCAGCATGGGCGGTGAATCGGACGTGGTGGCCGTGGACGAGGAGTACCTCACCGCCACCACCGGGGAGCTGAGCGTGCGTAGCAATCTCTACAGTTACCACGGACTGCTGCGGTTCCAGCCCTACCACGGCGCGGTGAGCCCCTATTTCGAGGGCATGCTCGGACTGCGCCACTTCAGCACGCGGTCGGAGATCACGGTGGAAGGCGTGGACCAGCCGGTGCAGGAACAGCGGCAGCGCAGCGAGTTCGCCGGAAGCACGGGATGGGCCGCCGGGGTGATGGTGGCCCCCTCCCGCAACTTCTTCATCGAGGGCCGCCTGGAGCGCCTTACCACGGGCAACGTCACCTTCGTGGACCCCGGCTCCATCAGCATTGCCCCGGATGGCAGCGTCGCCTACCAGACCATCAGCGCGCCCACCCGGATGGTGAACGTGCACCTGGGCATCGGCCTGCGGTTCTGACCGGCGGGCCCTGTTGGTAACCTTTGCGTAACCCCGTGACCGGGGGGCCTTTGGGCCGTCCATCTTGCAGTAAACTTGTGCCCCAACAGCGCGCGCCAACCGCGCGGGAAAGCACATTGGACGGGAAAAAGCGCATCCAGAGCGCCCTGCTATCGGTATACCACAAGGACGGGCTTGAGCCCATCGTCCGTGAACTGGACCGTTTGGGCGTGCACCTCTATTCCACCGGCGGCACCCAGACCTTCATTGAGCAGCTCGGGGTGGCCGTGACCCCCGTGGAGGAGCTCACCACCTACCCGAGCATCCTGGGCGGCCGGGTGAAGACCCTGCACCCCAAGGTGTTCGGCGGCATCCTGGGCCGGCGCGACCTCGCTTCGGACGTGGCCCAGCTGGAGGAGTACGCCATCCCGCCCATCGACCTGGTGATCGTGGACCTGTACCCCTTCGAGGCCACGGTGGCGGCAGGCGGCACGGAGGCCGAGATCATCGAGAAGATCGACATCGGCGGTATCAGCCTGATCCGCGCCGGTGCCAAGAACCACGCCGACGTGGTGATCGTGCCCAGCATGGCCCAGTACGGCGAGCTCCTTCGCCTGCTGAGGGAACAGGAAGGCCATACCACGCTGGCGCAGCGCAGGGCCTTCGCCACGGCCGCCTTTGGCGTGAGCAGCCACTACGACGGGGCCATCTACACCTGGTTCAGCGGCGGCAAGGGCGACCTGCGCCTGAGCGCTGGGCCCACCACCGTGCTGCGCTATGGCGAGAACCCCCACCAGAAGGGCGCCTTCCACGGCGACCTGGGGGGCCTGTTCGAGCAGCTCAATGGCAAGGAGCTCAGCTACAACAACCTGCTGGACCTGGACGCGGCGGTGGAGCTGGTCGATGACCTAGCCTCCATTCCGGGTGTGGCCTTCGCGATCCTGAAGCACAACAACGCCTGCGGCGCGGCCGTGCGACCCTCCGTGAAGGAGGCCTGGGATGCAGCCTTGGCCGGCGACCCCGTGAGCGCCTTCGGCGGGGTGCTGATCACCACCGCCCGCATCGACAAGGCCACCGCCGAGGCCATCGACACCATCTTCTTCGAGATCATCGCCGCGCCCGACTTCGATGCCGACGCGCTGGAGGTGCTCATGCGCAAGAAGAACCGGATGATCCTGAAGCGGAAGGCGGCGCCCCGGCCGAACGTGAAGGTGCGCACCGCGCTGAACGGCGTGCTCACCGAGGATGCGGACACCGTGGTGCCGAGCGCATCCGCCATGAAGCCCGCCACCACCAAGGCCCCCAGTGCCCAGGAGGTGGCCGACATGGTCTTCGCCACCATGCTGGTGAAGCACACCAAGAGCAACGCCATCGTGCTGGCCAAGGGAAACCAGCTGCTGGCCAGCGGCACCGGACAGACCAGCCGCGTGGATGCCCTGGAGCAGGCCATCGCCAAGGCCGGCAAGTTCAACTTCGACCTGCATGGCGCCGTGATGGCCAGCGACGCCTTCTTCCCCTTCCCGGACTGCGTGGAGATCGCGCACAAGGCGGGCATCACCGCGGTGGTGCACCCCGGCGGCAGCATCCGCGACCAGGACAGCATCGACTATTGCAACGCGCATGGCATGGCCATGTGCATCACCGGCACCCGCCACTTCAAACACTGACCCGCACGGACCGATGAGCTGGTTCAATTTCTTCACCCAGGAGATCGCGATCGACCTCGGCACGGCCAACACGCTGATCATCCACAACGACAAGGTCGTGGTGGACGAGCCCAGCATCGTGGCCGTGGACCGCACCACCGGCAAGGTGATCGCCGTGGGCCGCCAGGCACAGCAGATGCATGGCAAGACCCACGAGAACATCAAGACCATCCGCCCCCTGCGCGACGGGGTGATCGCGGACTTCAAGGCCGCCGAGGACATGATCAAGGGGATGATCCGCATGATCAAGCCCGGCCGCCAGCTCTTCACCCCCAACCTGCGGATGGTGATCTGCATCCCCAGCGGCATCACCGAGGTGGAGAAGCGGGCGGTGAAGGACAGCAGCGAGCACGCCGGCGCCAAGGAGGTGTACCTCATCCACGAACCCATGGCCGCCGCCATCGGCATCGGCATCGACGTGGAGGAGCCCATGGGCAACATGATCATCGACATCGGCGGCGGTACCAGCGAGATCGCCGTGATCGCCCTGGGCGGCATCGTGTGCGACAAGAACATCCGCGTGGCCGGTGATGAGTTCACCAGCGACATCGAGGAATACATGCGCCGCCAGCACAACATCCTGGTGGGCGAGCGCACCGCCGAGCAGATCAAGATCGAAGTGGGCGCGGCGATGACCGAACTGGACAGCCCGCCGCCGGACTATGCCGTGCGCGGACGCGACCTGATGACCGGCATCCCCAAGGAGATCACCGTGACCTACAGCGAGATCGCCCAGGCGCTGGACAAGAGCATCAGCAAGATCGAGGAGGCCATCCTGAGCGCGCTGGAGGCCACCCCGCCCGAACTGAGCGCCGACATCTACAAGACGGGCATCTACCTGGCCGGCGGCGGCGCCCTGCTCCGCGGCCTCGACAAGCGCATCAGCATCAAGACCAAACTGCCCGTGCACGTGGCGGAGGACCCCCTGCGGGCCGTGGCGCGCGGCACCGGCATCGCCCTGAAGAACATCGACCGCTTCCAGTTCCTGATGAGGGAGTAATGAGCTGCGAGTGACGAGTGGCGAGTGCTGCCACAGGGCCTGCGGCCGACCATCAGGGCAGCACTCGCCACTCGCCGCTCGTCACTCGCCACTCAACCATGCGCGATCTCTTCCGCTTCCTCCACCGCATCCGGAACACCCTGCTGTTCCTGGGGCTGATGGTCGTGTCGCTGTTGCAGCTCGCCAACGGCAACGCCCATCATCGCGCCCAGGCCATCAGCTCCAGCCATGCCCTGGTGGGCACCATCTTCTCCTGGCGATCGGCCATCACCGACTATGCCAACCTGAAGGAGGTGAACCGCCGCCTGGCCCAGGAGAACGCCGAGTGGCGCAATCGGCACAGCTCGTCCTACGCACCGGTGGAGGAACTCTTCGTGCGCATCAACGACACCATCCGCCGTCAGCAGTACAGCGTGCTCACCGCGCGGGTGGTGAACAGCACCTGGCACAAACAAAAGAACTTCATCACCCTGGACAAGGGCGCCACGGCCGGCCTGCACGACGACATGGGCGTGATCGGCAGCGATGGCATCGTGGGCGTGGTGCGCGACGTGAGCCCCCACTTCGCCTCGGTGATCAGCGTGCTGAGCCCCGATGTAAAGACCAGTGTGCAGGTGCGGCGTACCGGGCACTTCGGCCTGTTGTACTGGGACACCAACGACCCCACCACCGCCTCCGTCATCGACATCCCCAAGCACGCGCGCGTGGCGGTGGGCGACACCGTGGAGACCAGCGGCGCCGATCGCCTGTACCCGCCAGGGGTCCGGGTGGGCGTGGTGATCGACGTGGCGGAACCGCCGGGCCGGCAGGACCTGGCGATCACCATCCGGCTGGCGCAGGACATGACCCGCGGGGGCTATGTGTACGTGGTGAACAACCTGCAGCGGGCCGAGATCGACTCGCTGGAACAAGCACACGACACGCCATGATCGGGACCGTCCTGCTCAACCTGATGCGCTTCGTGCTGCTCCTGCTCCTGCAGGTGGTGGTGCTGGACCATCTGGACGTGGCCAACGGCTACATGGTGCCCTACGTGTACGTCCTCTTCCTGCTGATGCTGCCCTTCGAGCTGCCCGAGTGGTCCACCCTGCTGATCGGATGGGCCACGGGACTGGTGATGGACCTCTTCAGCAGCACGCCGGGCATGCACATGAGCGCCTGTACGGTGATGATGTTCGGCCGCATCCACCTGCTGCGCCTGCTGGCGCCACGCGAAGGCTATGAGTACGGCATGCGCCCCACGGTGCCCCGCATGGGCCTCACCTGGTTCATCACCTACGCCGGCACCCTGATCCTCGTGCACCACCTGTGGCTCTTCACCGTGGAGGTGTTCCGCTTCGACCGGTTCCTGTCCACCCTGCTCAGGGCCGTGCTCAGCGGCGTGTTCACCCTGGCCCTGGTGCTGCTGGTGCAGTTCCTCACCACCCGACCGGAGCGCGGCCGCTCATGAACTTCGAGTCACGCAAATACGTGCTCATCGCCGCGGTGCTCTTCATCGCCGTGGTGTTCATCATCCGCCTGTTCTGGATCCAGGTGGTGGACGACAAGTGGAAGGCCACGGCGGCCAACATGGCCGAGCGCAAGATCACCGACTACCCTGCACGCGGCTTCATCTACGACCGCAAGGAGCGGCTGCTGGTGGCCAACACGCCCGTGTACGACCTCATGGCCGTTCCCCGCGAGGTGGAGCCCTTCGACACCGCGGCCTTTGCCATCCTGGTGGGCGTGCCCGAGGAGGACCTGCGCCAGCGCCTGAAGGAGGCGGCCGCCTACTCGCGCTACAAGCCCAGCATCATCGAGAAGCAGATACCCGCAGATCAGTTCGCGGCGATCAGCGTGCACCTCCACAAGTACCCGGGCTTCTACGGGCAGAGCCGCACCCTGCGCACCTATCCGCCGCACACCGCCGCGCACCTGCTCGGCTACCTCAGCGAAGTGGATGCCCGGAAGGTGGAACAGGACCCCTACTACAAGGCCGGCGACGTGATCGGCGTGGGCGGCCTGGAGCAGTACTACGAGCCTGTGCTCCGCGGTCGGCGCGGTGTGCGCTATGTGCTGGTGGACGTCCACAACAACATCAAGGGCTCCTTCAAGGAAGGCATCTACGACACGCTGGCCGTGGAGGGCAAGGACCTGTACACCGGCATCGACCTGGACCTGCAGCGGCTGGGCGAGCAGCTGATGGTGAACAAGAAGGGCAGCATCGTGGCCCTGGACCCGCGGACCGGCGAAGTGCTGTGCCTGGTGAGCAGCCCCACCTACGACCCGGAACTGCTGGTGGGCCGCGTGCGCAACACCAACTACGGCATACTGCAGCGCGACCCCATCAAACCGCTCTTCGACCGGGCGCTCCAGGCCCAGTACCCCCCGGGCTCCATCTTCAAGATCGTGCAGTCGTTGATCGCCCTGGACGAAGGGGTGATCACGCCCAACACCGGGTTCCCGTGCAACAAGAGCCTGGTGGGCTGCCACAACCACCCCTACGCAGGCACCATCGAACAGGCCATCCAATACTCCTGCAACCCTTACTACTACCAGGTGTTCGATCGCGTGGTGGAGCGGAAGCTCGACACCAGGAGCCGGTTCCGTGATGCAGCGCTGGGCCTGGCCGAATGGGAGGAGCGCATGCACAGCTTCGGCCTGGGCGAAAAACCCCGCATGGACCTGCCCTCCCTGAAGGGCGGCAACATCCCCGGCCCCGCCTACTACGACCGCAAGTACGGCAAGGAGCGCTGGGCCTTCAGCACCATCTACAGCGTGAGCATCGGGCAGGGCGAAGTGCTCACCGTGCCCATCCAGATGGCGAACCTCGCGGCCATCTTCGCCAACAAGGGCTGGTATTACGACCCCCACGTGGTGCGCGCCGTCGGCCACCCGGACAGTGTGCAGGCCCGCTACAGCGAGAAGCACGTGGTGAACGTGGCCCCACACTGGTTCGACCACATCCAGGAAGGCATGCGACGCGTGGTGCACGAGCCCGGTGGCACGGCCCGTAGCGCACGCATCGATGGCATCACCATCTGCGGGAAGACGGGCACGGCGGAGAACCCGCACGGGCAGGACCACGCTGTCTTCATCTGCTTCGCGCCCATGGAGAACCCGCAGATCGCCATGGCCGTGTACGTGGAGAACTCCGGCTTCGGCGGCACCTGGGCGGCCCCCATCGCCAGCCTGCTCATCGAGCAGTACCTCACCGACACCATCAAGCGTCCCGAGCTGATGAAGCGGATGCTGGAGGCCGACCTGATCGCGGCCGAGAAGAACTACGTGAAGCCGAAGAAGAAACCACGCAGACGATGAGCGCCCGGGAGAACGTCGCCGCGAACTTCGACAGGCCCATCCTGCTCATCTACCTGGCCCTGATGTTCATGGGCTGGGCCAACATCTATTCCGCCGCCTACGACCCGGACCATGCCAGCATCTTCGACCAGAGCAAGGAGTACGGCAAGCAGGCGGTCTGGATGGGCATCAGCCTGCTGCTGGGCACGGGCATCCTGCTCATCCGTGGCGAGCTCTTCCGCGAAGGGGCCTACCTGGTCTATGGTTTGGTGCTGCTCCTGCTGGCGGCGGTGCTGGTGGTGGGCAAGGAGGTGAACGGCGCGAAGGCCTGGTTCGGCGTGGGCAGCTTCGGCATCCAGCCTGCCGAGTTCGCCAAGTTCGCCACGGCCCTGGCGCTCTCGCGGTATTTGGCCGGACTCAAGGCGCTCATCGACCTGCGCTCCCGCATCACGGCCGGTGCCATCATCCTGGCCCCGGTGGCGCTCATCATGCTGCAGCCCGACACCGGCACGGCGCTGGTATCCGGGGCCTTCATCCTGGTGCTCTACCGCGAAGGCCTGTCCGGCAACATCCTGCTGCTGGCCATCCTCGCCGCCGTGTTGTCCATCCTGTCGCTCATCGTGAAGGGCGCCACCTTCGGACTGCCCTTCACCGAGGCCACCCTGAGCGGCGACCTCTTCCTCATCGCGCTCATCACCATCTTCGCCGTGCTGGGCTGGTTCGTGGTGCGCAACCTGGTGCTGAAACGCCACCGTCGGCGCTTCTACGGCCTCATCATCTTCGGCTGGCTGGGCTCGGCGGCCTTCATCGGCAGCGTGGACTATGCCTTCGAGAAGGTGCTGGCGCCGCACCAGCGCGACCGTATCCTGGTGATGCTGGGGCAGATGGAGGACCCGCAGGGCCTGGGCTACAACGTGAAGCAGAGCCAGACCGCCATCGGCAGCGGCGGCTTCAGCGGCAAAGGCTACCTGGAGGGCACCCTCACCAAGTTCAAGTACGTGCCCATGCAGAGCACCGACTTCATCTTCTGCACCGTGGGCGAGGAATGGGGCTTCATCGGCACCAGCTTCGTGGTGATCATCTTCACCGTCCTCATCCTGCGCATCATCCAGATCAGCGACCGGCAGCGATCGAAGTTCACGCGGATCTATGCCTACTGCGTGGCCAGCATCTTCTTCCTGCACCTGATGATCAACGTGGGCATGACCATCGGTCTCGCCCCGGTGATCGGCATTCCGCTGCCCTTCTTCAGCTATGGCGGCAGCAGCATGATGGGCTTCACCATCCTGCTGGGCATCCTGCTGCGGCTTGATGCTGAACGATTGAGCCAGCTGCGGTAAGGAAGGTCACTGTGCAGCGCTTGCATGAAGGCATCCTTCCGGGCCGTGCCGTCCTGCCCTCCCCTTCCCCATCTTCCGCAAGCATCACCTCATGCCTGCGCCACCGGTTCACGGCCCGCCCCTGAACGACGAACGCCGGCCCGAGGGGACCGGCGTTCGCCAAGGGCCTGGGCCCGTGATCAGTAGTAGAGGCTGCGGTTGTCCTGCACGCCGATGGCCTCGCGCAGGGCGTTGAACACGCCGTTCTCCGCACGGGCCTGGAGACGGCTCTGCAGGCTTTCCTTGTCGGTGGTCACATCGGTGGCCTCCGGGGCGGCGGTCAAGGTGTTCATGGTCACCACGTACACCGCATTGTCGCCCTTCAGGGGCACGCTGGTATTGCCGTTCTGCAGGGCGAAGATCTTGCCCAGCACCTCGAACTCACCGTAGCCGCCCGGGATGCTGAAGCCGTTGTAGACCACATCGTTGGCGCTCTGCACGGTTACGCCAAGCTCGGTGGCGAGGGCGTTGAGGTCGGTCTTGCCCTGCATCTTGGCGAGGTAGGCCTCGGCCTTCTTCTCCTTGGCGGCCTCCTTGGTGAAGAGCTCGCGCACATCCTCCAGTTCGGGCACGCCCTCCTTGCGGATGCGGGTGAGGATGGCCACCACGTAATTGTCACCGGCCTCCAGCGGCTCGCTCACCTCGCCCTCTTCGGCGCGGTTCACCCAGCTGATGGTGGTGTTCGGCTCCTGCAGGCCGGGGATGAAGCGGGCATCCGGACGGAACTCCTCCACCGGGGTGAGCGTCAGGCCCTGCTCCTCGGCGGCGGCCTTGATGGCCACAGCGGTCTTGTTGCGCAGGGAGAAGTCGTTGGCCTTCTTGTACACCTCCTTGAAGGTGGCGGGCGTGGGCTTCACGGTGCGCTCAATGGTCACCACGCGGCGCTCCTGACGGGTACGCTGGCCGAGCACCTCCACGATGTGGTAGCCGTAGGTGGTCTTGGCGATGGTGATGGCCCCCACCTTCTCATCGAAGCTGGCCTTGGTGAACTCGGGCACCATGCGGGTCTTGTCGAACCACTCGTACACGCCGCCGTTGCCGGTGCTGCCGGGGTCATCGCTGAACTTGGTCACCAGATCGCCGAACTTGCTGCGGTCCTTCTTCACCACGGCCAGCAGGCTGTCCGCGCGGCCCTTCTGCTCCTCATCGCCCTTGCCTTGCTGGGTGCTGAGGAGGATGTGGCGCACACGGGCTTCGGGCACATCGGCCAGCTCCTTCACCTTCACCAGTTTCCACTGCTGGCCATCGAAGTAGGGGCCGATCACGGTGCCCACGGCCGCGTTCACGATCAGCGAGTCGTTCACCTTGTCGGCCGTGCCTTCGGTGTAGGGGACCTTGCTGTAGGTGCGGCTCTCGCTGTTGGCCACCACGAAGCCCGAATCGTTGTCGGTGGTCTCGAAGTTGGGCTTCAGTTCGCTGAGCTCACGCTGGCCCAGGATGCGGTCGGCCTCGCTCGGCGTCACCGGGAAGAGCACGTACTCGAAGCGGCGCGAGGCCTTCTGGCGGTACTTCTTGTCGTTCTTGTGCTGGTCGTAGAAGCGGCGCAGGTCCTTGTCGCTCACCGCGTACAGGCTGTCGGGTTCGCTGTCGTAGCGCTTGGCCACGAAGTTGAAGGTGGCGCGGGTGTTCTTGGCGGCGAACTCGTCCCTGGCCTGTGCGCTGTTCACGAAGCAGCTCTTCTTCACCAGCGTGTTGTACTTGGCGTAGAGGCGGTTCTCCTGGATGCGGCGCTTCTGGATCTGGTGGTACACCGGGGCGTTCACCTGCACATCGCTGAAGTACTGCTTCAGCTTGGCCTTGTCGGGCTGGCCATCGGCACCCTGGAAGTTGGGATTGCGGAAGTCGGGCAGGATGTTGTCGCCGAAGCGGATGTCGTCATACTCGCCCGGGCTCAGGGAGAAGCCGGCATCGAGCACCTGGGGCATCAGCACGTTCTCGCGTACGAGCTCGTTCCACACGCTGTTGCGCACCTGTTCGGTCATCTCGGCGGTCACCGTCTGGCCGAAGTCGTTGCGGTAGCTCTCCACCTCGTCGTTCACACGCTGCTCGAAGGCCATCACACCGATCTCCTCATCGCCCACGGTGCCCAGCACAGCATCCTTCCGGCCCACGCCGCGGTTGCTGAGGAGCTCCCCCAGGATGAAGAGCACCAGGGCTCCGCCGACGATACCGATCAACAGGCCGCTGCGTTCGCGGATCTTGCCAATGACTGCCATGACCTTCTTTGGAATAGGGGTGCAAATATAGGATCCGGCCCCACACGGCGCCGGCCCTTCCATTCCGTTGATCGTCAGGACTTATTGGAGGTAGGCCGCCGAGGGGTCCATCACCTCCACCCGCACCAGGTCGATCCGGCTGTGGGCCACCTGTGCCACGGTGAACCGGAAGGGGGGCTGCTCAATGACCTGGCCCTGCTCGGGAAGCTCGCCCGTGGTGTGCAGCAGGTAGCCGGCCAGGGTGTCGTACTCATCCCCTTCGGGCAGCGCCAGCCCGTGCTTGTCGCGCAGATAGGCGATCTCCAGCCGGGCACTGAAGAGGTACTGCCCCTCCTCCAGCTGCTCCTCCACCTCATCGGGCGTGTCATGCTCATCCTCGATGTCGCCCACGATGGTCTCCACCACATCCTCCATGGTGACAATGCCCGCCGTTCCCCCGAACTCGTCCACCACCACGGCCACATGGTTGCGCTGCTTGATGAAGAGCTGGAGCACCTCGTCCGCCGGCATGGTGCCCGGGATGAAGTTCACCGGCCGCACTACCGCACGGATGCTTTTCGGGCGCCGGAACAGCTCATAGCCGTGAACATAGCCGATGATGTTGTCGATGCTGTCCTTGTAGACCAGCAATTTGCTCAGGCCCGTCTCCACGAACCGTTGGTGCAAGGCCTCCACGGGTTCCTCCACGTTGATGGCCTCCACCTGGGCGCGGGGCACCATCAGCTCCCTCACCTTGATACTGCTGAGCTCCAGGGTATTGCGGAAATACTGAACCTCGGCGTCCAGGTCGCTTTCCCGGGGCTGGTTCACGCTCACCTCCTTGAGGAACTCGTCCAGATCGATGCGCCCGAAGACGGTCTGGCCGGGCTTGGTGCGCACCCCGAAGGCGCGCAGCACCAGCTCGCTGATCCCCGTCATCAGCATCATCAGCGGCCAGAGTAGAACGTAGAGCACGGCCATGGGCAGCGCGAAGAAGGCGATGGTGCGGTTGGGGTCGATACGGAACAGAGCCTTGGGCAGGAACTCGCCCACCACCAGGATAAGCAGTGTGCTGAGCACGGTCTGCGCAATGAGCACACCGGCCTCCTCCAAACCGGTGGAACGCAGCCAGGGCTCCAGGATGCGGGCCATCACCACGCCATACACCACCAGGGCGATGTTGTTGCCCACCAGCAGCCCCCCGATCACGCGGGCCGGGCGCTTGTATAGCCGGCCGAGAACACGCGCCCAGATCGCCCCGCGCTTGCGCTCCAGCTCCACGTAGAGCTTGTTGCTGGTGACAAAGGCGATCTCCAGCCCCGAGCACAGGGCCGAAACGGCCACTGAGACGAAGATCAACGCAAGGTCGGCGGGGGTGATGGGCACGGCGCTGGGGAAGGGCGAAGATAGCGGGGGCCTCTCAGCGGCCCTTCTCCCGCTCCTTCATGGCCTCCAGCTTGGCCCGGGTGAAGCGCCTGAACCAGAACATGGCCAGGGCCACACCGGGGAAGATGAGCCACTGCCGGCCCACGGCGAACCCTTCGGTGTAGATGACCCAGCCGGTCGCGATGGCCGTGCCGATGGCCACCGCCAGCCAGAAGTGCTCCATGAACCTAGCGAGCTTGTTCATCGCGGGCCAAGGTATCATCAGCGGGCAAATAAAGGATGCCCGTGATGTTGCGGATGGTGTAACGGCTGAAGTCCTCCGTGGCGTCCAGCCCGTTGCCGTGGATGACGTCCTCACCACGACGGATGCGCACCGGCTTGTCCGTGCGCACCCGGGCACTGTCCTGGTCCCAGGTGAGCTGCTCGGTCTCCAAGCGCTCGCCCTTGGGGTTCACGAAGACCACATCCTCATAGACCTCCATACGGTTCTGCCCGGGCAGGATCAGCCCCCGGCGTGCGGTGAGGGTGCTGCCCGGCCCACCTTGGGCATCGAAGAACACCACTTCTAACCCTTCGGAGATCTCGGTCTTCTTGGGCTCCGTGGCCCATTCGGCGATGCGACCGGCCCGGAGACGGTTGCGCACGCGGCCCGAATCGGTGTAGAGGTATTCAGCCTTCCGGGTCACGCGGTCCGGCGAAGCCTCTTCCAGCTGCACAGCGGCCACCTTGTCCAGATCGTTGCTGCACGAGCTCACCGCGCCCGCAAGGAGGAACAGCATGCCCACGAACACCGGCCCACCGCTGAACGGGCACCTCAATCGATGCGGCGTTTCCTGAACCACTGTTCGCGGAAATCGGGGGTGATGCTGATGCCGATGAGCACCGCGGCGAACCGTTCACGGATGTTCCCATCGGTGCTGGTGCCGCGTTCTCCCAGTTCCGCACCAAAGGTCAGTCGGCTGCGCGTGGTGTTGAACATCACCGGGAGGGAGAAGCCCAGGGACAACCCGACCTCATTGAGCGGCGTGCCCGCCACCACCAGGTAATCCTCGGTATAGCGCGCTCCGGCCCGGTAGGTGACCCGTTCCACAAAGGAGCCGTTGCCGTTGCCCGAAGGTTGGTAGGAAACACCCACGGCTGCCGTTCCACGGGTGCGCAGCACCGACCGCTGTTCGTACCCCTCCACATCGATCCCCAGGTCGCTCCAATCACGCTGCTTGTACTCGCCCGTGAAGGTCCACCGGCTGTTGTACATCGCGAAGCCAAGCCCCCACTGCAGCGGCAGCGTCACATGACCGGAAGATCCTTGAACGGCCCAGGCCGTATCCAAGGTGATCTCCACTCCGGCATTGGAGAGACTGAAGTTCGTGGCCGTGATGTCATATTCCGCCCGCAGGTCCGAGGGGATCTCGACCGTGGCTCCCACGCGGAACCGCCAGGCCTCCGCCTCGCGCTGAGGCAGGTGCACGGCCCGGCGTTCAGCCGGGTCCTTGCCTGCATCCAGCCATTCCTGCTCCTTGCGCTGGTCCACGGCGGTGAGCTGCTTGATCCGGGCCTGCCGGCGCTCCACCATCCGCACCTTGCCCATCAGGTCACCGGCCCATTGCAGGCCCACCCTGATCACCGGGCCATTGAGGGCCAGGTCCGAGGTCACCCGCGTGTTGTAGTAGCCGGCGCCTGCAGGATAGAAGGCCTTCCGGCCCTCCTCGATGCTGCCGAAGACGTAGTTCAGATCGATGCCCAGGGAGACCTTGGTGCCCTTGTTCAGCGTGTCGTTGCTCTGCCACAGGGTGCGCCCCAGTCCGATGTAGCCCCGGTTGAGGCCACCATTCCCCAGGTATTCAAAGGTGACCGGTCCTTCAGCTACCTGCTTGGTATCGGAGATGCGGTAGCCCACATCGCTCATGGGCGTGATGCCCAGCGACATGCCCCAGCGTCCACGTCCGAAGGGCACGCCCACGCTGAACCCCAACAGGTCCAGGCGGTTCCCGTTCACGGAACGGTCCTCGCTATCGAACCGGAGGAAGCGGATGGCGGCGGCCGTTTGGAAATTGGTCAGCACCA
>CAUJFM010000178.1 GCA_963169595.1 Bacteroidota bacterium
CCGGGCTTTTTCATTGACTGACCGAGCCAAGCGCAGCTTGAGCGAGGGCAGGCGATGAAAAAACCCGTTAGCGCGAAGCGATAACAGGCTTGACCTTGAAGCCTCCCCTCAAGGGATGGCGCTTCCTAGCGCAATCCCCCCCGCCATGAAAACGCTGCGGGCCTGCCTACCGCAAGTAGGCGAAGCGAGCCGGGCTTGACCTTGAAGCCTCCCCTCCCGGGATGGCGCTTCCTAGCGCAATCCCCCCGCCATGAAAACGTTGCGAGCCTGCCTGCCGCAAGTAGGCGAAGCGATAACAGGCTTGACCTTGAAGCCTCCCCTCCCGGGATGGCGCTTCCTAGCGCGTCCCCCTCTCCGCCTAGGACAATTCTGGTCACGAAGTGGCCGATAGCGACACGTACGAAGGCCCCTCAACGAAAAAGGGCCCGCTACATGCGGACCCTTCTGTCGGGGCGGCCAGATTCGAACTGACGACCTCCTGCTCCCAAAGCAGGCGCGATACCGGGCTACGCTACGCCCCGAGCGTTCGGGCGCAAAGGAACGGAAGATCGGGCTCTCCGCCGCAGGAAAATGGCGTTCCCCTCCCTGAGACCTCTCTACCTTCGCGCTCCTTTCGATCCCGTAGCTCAGTTGGATAGAGCATCTGCCTTCTAAGCAGATGGTCGCTGGTTCGAATCCAGCCGGGATCGCCCAAGGCCAAGGGGCTACCTTTGCCAACCGTTCATCCAACAACAACGCCACGTCCATGTCCAAGAAGGAAGTTGTCATCGTTTCCGCCGTCCGCACCCCCCTGGGCTCCTTTGGGGGCAGCCTCGCCGAAGTACCCGCCACCCAGCTGGGTGCCACCGCCATCAAGGGCGCTGTGGAGAAGGCCGGGATCAAGCCGGAGCTTGTGCAGGAAGTGATCATGGGCAGCGTGCTGCAGGCCAACCTGGGCCAGGCTCCCGCCCGTCAGGCCGCCAAGTTCGCCGGACTTCCCAACGAGGTGACCTGCACCACCGTGAACAAGGTGTGCGCCAGCGGCATGAAGGCGATCATGATGGCCACGCAGGACATCCTCCTCGGCGATGCCGATGTGGTGGTGGCCGGCGGCATGGAGAGCATGAGCCAGACCCCATACTACGTGGAGAAGGCCCGCTACGGCTACCGCTACGGCAACGGCCAGCTCATCGACGGCATCGTGAAGGACGGTCTGCTGAACGTGTACGACCAGCAGGCCATGGGCGTATGCGCCGACCTCTGCGCCAGCGAGCACAAGATCAGCCGCGAGGAGCAGGATGCCTTCGCTATTGAGAGCTACAAGCGCAGCGCCGCTGCCTGGGCCGCTGGCAAGTTCGCCAACGAGGTGGTGCCCGTGACCGTGAAGACCCGCAAGGGTGACGTGGTGGTGAGCGAGGACGAGGAGTACAAGAACGTGGTGTTCGATAAGGTGCCCTCACTGAAGCCCGTGTTCACCAAGGAGGGCACCGTAACGGCCGCCAACGCCAGCACCATCAACGATGGCGCGGCCGCCCTGGTGCTGATGAGCGCCGACAAGGCAAAGGAGCTTGGCCTGAAGCCGCTGGCCCGCGTGCTGAGCTATGCCGATGCCGAACAGGCCCCCGAGTGGTTCACCACCACCCCGGCCAAGGCCGTGCCCCGCGCCGTGGAAAAGGCCGGGCTGAAGATGAGCGATATCGACTTCGTGGAACTGAACGAGGCGTTCAGCGTGGTGGGCATCGCCAACACCAAGCTGATGGGTCTCGATCCCGCCAAGGTGAACGTGAACGGCGGTGCCGTGAGCCTGGGCCACCCGCTCGGCTGCAGCGGCGCCCGCATCATCGTCACCCTCATCAACGTGCTGAAGCAGAACGGCGGCAAGTACGGTGCGGCCGGCATCTGCAATGGCGGCGGTGGTGCCAGCGCGCTGGTGATCGAAGCGATCTGATCCACTCGCCGGCTCGCCCACGTTGCGTGTTGATGCGTTACGTGTTGCGAGTTCGGAGTACTGCAACACGTAACGCGCAACGACCCAACCCGCAACTGGGAATGTCCTCCGTCATCTGCCCCCTGTCCATTGTGCCGGTCCGCGGTGAACCCAGCGACCGTGCGGAGATGGTGACCCAATGGTTGTTCGGCGAAACGGCCACGGTGCTGGAACGAACGGAGAAGTGGAGCCGGCTGCGCTTCGACCATGACGGGTACGAAGGCTGGGTGGACAACAAGCAGATGGTGGCCTGCCTCACCCCGAACTACGACCCCGACCTGCGGGTGATCGGTCCCAACAGCATCGTGGACCTCGGCGATCGCCAGGTGGTGCTGCCTTATGGCGCCGTGCTGCCCTTCTACCACAATGGCACCATCCTGTGGCAGGACCAACGGATACACGTTCAGGCGGTGACCAACCACCGTCCCGACCTGGAGCGCGCCGACCTCATCGAGTTCTACCTCCACCCCTTCCTGGGCGCGCCCTACCTCTGGGGAGGACGCACACCTTGGGGCGTGGATTGCAGCGGCCTCACGCAGATGCTCTTCATCCTGATGGGCATCTACCTGCCGCGCGATGCGGGCCAGCAGGTGACCGAGGGCGACATCGTGGAACTGCTGGACCTGTGCGAACCCGGCGATCTCGCGTTCTTCGAGAACGAGGAGGGCCGCATCATCCATGTGGGCGTCATCCTCACCCGCAACGAGGAAGGTGACCTGCGCATTGTCCACAGCAGTGGTCGTGTGCGCATCGATCGGCTGGACCAACAAGGCATCTTCGACGCTGAGGCCGGCCGCTACTCGCACAAGCTGCGCATGGTGCGTCGGGTATTGTAGGCCATCCTGCCGCGAACAAGTCGGAAAGGCCACCAAGGGATCCTGGTGGCTTTCCAACTTTGGGCAGGTGTAGGTCAGAACCGCAGGGTGTACTGCAGCACCGGCAGGATCGCGAGTTGGTCGACGGTCTTCAGCGACCCGGTGCGCGCATCGTAGTAGTACTGCACCGGGGTGCGCGCGTTCAGCACGTTCTGCACATCGGCCTTGATCTCGTGGCTCACTCGGGTTCCGCCCACGCGGTAGGCCACCACCATGTCCAGCTTTTGGATGGGATGGCCCTTCACGCTCATGGGGGGCTCACCCTCCTGCTGGTATCCGGCCTCAACGCTCGCCTGTTCGTCGATGGGGGTGCGCCACTGACCACCCTGCATGCTGTACCGAAGGCCGGTGAGCACCACTTTGTTCTTGTCCTCCGCACCCACTTTCCACTCCTTGCCCACCAGCACATTGCCCACTGCTCCCAGGCCGAATCGCGCGTTGTACCAGGTGCCATCCAGGGCGCGATAGCGGCTCTGGAACACCGAAGCCGTGGCCAGGCCGTGCCATCCGCGCGTAAAGAACTTCTCCACACCCAGCTCCGCGCCCAGGTTGTAGCCCCGCCCTTGGTTCACGAGATCCTTGGTGGTGAACCACTCCGTCATGTTGCCCAGCCAGAAAGAGCTGCCCGGCTTGTTCTCCACCGGCTGATCGTACAGGTGCTGGTAGTACACCTCGGCCTTGAACTGCACATCCTCGGCCAGCAGCTGCTCATAGCCCAGCACGGCATGCACGGCCTTGGACAGCCCCAGGTCACGGTTGGGCTGGATGATGTGGCCGGATGCATCGGTGGTCTGCGCCAGGTAGTTCATGATGCTCTCGGCACGGCTGTGCAGGCCGCCACCCAGGGTGAAGGCCCGAACCGGCGTGGGTTGGTAGCGGACCGCGGCACGGGGCTCCACGCTGGTACTCCCGTTCAGCGCATAGTGCAGCAGATGCACGCCGCTGGTCAGGCTCCACTGTTCGTTCCAACGCCACTTCCAGCTGGAGAAGGCCTGCACGGTCGTGGCATCACCGGTCTGGTCCAGACCCACCTTCATCAGGCCATCCTCCCGGTCGTAGCTGTTCGCGAACGTGTGGAACCGGTCGGCCGAGACGATGATGCCTGAACGGAGCTTGTGGTTGGCATTGATGCGCGTGTTCAGCGTGCTCGTCACCCGCAGGGTCCATCGGGCCATGTCATCCTCCTCCCGGAGCACCAGCGGGGTCTCACCCGGCGAATCGGTCTCGAAGTACTCGGTGCTGCTCCCATTACCGCTCAGGCTCACCGTGCTGTAGAGGAAGTTGTTGGTGCCCAGGAGCAGGGTGTGCGTGAGGCCCAACACCCCCATGCGCGAACCATAGTCGCCCGAAGCGAACAGGGTGTCGCCTGTAACGCCCTCGTCCTTGATACTGATCGTACTCAGGCCACCAATACCGAAGAGGGAGAAGGTGCCGGCCTTGCCCGCAGGCATCTTCAGCTTGAAGGCGGCATCGGTGTACTTGGGCACGCCTTGATAGTCCACGATGCCGGCGGCATCCAACAGGGCCAGGGTGCTGTAGCGGTAGTTGGCCAGGTAGGAACCGCCCTTGATCCCAGGCAACGGCCCTTCGGCCGTGACATCCGTGCCCAAGGACCCCAACTTCAACGTGTATTCACGCTTGCGGTCGTTGCCATCGCGGAGCCGCATGTCGAACACCGCGCTGGTCACGTTGCCGTACTCCGCAGCGAACGCACCGGTATAGAAATCGCTGTTGTCGAGCATGTCGCTGTTCAGCACGTTGATGGGACCACCGGTGGAGCCATCGTCACTGAAGTGGTTCGGGCTGGGGATCTCCATGCCTTCCAACCGCCATTGCACACCCTTGGGGGA
>CAUJFM010000179.1 GCA_963169595.1 Bacteroidota bacterium
CGGCGATGGTGACCTGGATATGCTGCTGGCGGCTTCCGGCAATGCCGTGGTACACTGGCGGGAGAATGAGGGTGCGGGGGTCTACGGTGCAGCACAGATCATTTCAAGCGGCTCCGCCAATGGCATCGATGTGGCGGCTGCCGACATGGATGGTGATGGCGATCTCGATATCGGCTACATCACCAACTGGACCAATGGACTGGGGTGGTACGAGAATCTGGGAGGTGGGGTCTTCGGCATTGCCAACGTGCTCTCCACCACCTTAAGCCTGCCCACGTGGCTGGAAATGGATGATGTCGATCAGGATGGTCTGCCCGATATCCTGGTCACCGTGAAATGGAGCCGACGGGTGGAGTACCACCGCAATCTGGGCGCTGGTGCATTCGCCCCGGCGATGGTCCTTACCGATCAGGCCAACGGGGCATTCTGCGTGGCGGTGGCCGATCTGGATGGCGATAGTGATCTCGATGTGCTCTTCTGTTCTGAGGAGGACAACAAGATCGGCTGGTGTGCCCAGTTGGCACCGAACGTTTTCTCCGCACCCGAACTCGTTATCTGGAGCGTGGATGGGCCGAGCGATATCCAGCTGGTGGATCTGGATGGTGATGGCGATCTCGATCCAGTGGCGGCCTCCTGGACCGACGGCAGCCTGGTGTGGTTCCCGAACGACGGAAGCGGCGCCCTGGCCGATCCGGTATTGCTGGCCCGCAACCATAGCGCTCCAGCACCCATGATCTTCTCGGACCTGGATGGCGATGGTGATGTGGACATCGCGGTGGGCTTTTACAACGGCACCGTGGGTTGGTACGCCAACGTCGGTAATGGGCAGTTCGACCCGCTGCAGGTCGTCAGCACGGCAGATACCACGGTGTGGAGCATCGCGGTCGCCGACCTCAATGGCGATGGTGGCGCAGACCTGATCACGGCTTCCCAGATCGCTCCCGGAAACATCACCTGGTTCGCCTCCACCGGTCCAGGTACATTTGGGCCACCGCAGTCCATCGAAACCGGTGTGGGCTTTCGCACCGTGGCCTGCGCGGACCTGGATGAGGATGGCGACCAGGATGTGGTGGCCACAAGGTTACCCGACCAGCTATCGTGGTACGCCAATGACGGGGCCGGCAGTTTCGCGCCACCGGTCACCATCGCCACTGACCTCCACCAAGCATATCAACTGGGTCTTCATGATCTGGACGGCGATCTGGACATGGACATCGTCGTGGTACGACAGCCGGTCATTGTGTACGACGGTGGCGCTCCTGTGGACACGCTGCCACGCGTGGTATGGTACGCCAATGATGGCAACGGGAACTTCAGCCCGGAGCAACTTATTGCCGACCACCCGGGCAGTGCGCGTATGCTGGTATGTGATCTTGATGCGGACGGCGATCTCGATGTGCTGTTGGCAATTTCCAACGGCACCGTGCTATGCCACCTGAATGATGGTATAGGAGGTTTCGGGACGGCTTTTCAGTTGCCTCCGACCCCCGAGGCCGTCACCGCGCTGGGCAGTGGAGACGTGGACGGCGATGGTGATCCGGAGGTTTTCACCGCCAGCAGCACCTACGACCGCTTGGGCTGGTACGAGAATTATTTCGGAAGTCCATACCGCATTGCAGGCCGGGTGTTCCTTGATCTGGATGGCGATGGTTCGTTCACCCCGGGTGACACATCAGGGGCTTACCTCTCGGTGAACACTGCCCCCTACTTGAGCACTGTAGTGACGGATCCGCAAGGCAACTATGTCTTCTACCTGGCCGAAGGCACGTATGATGTGAGCGCTGTATCGCCCGGCCCGCTTTGGGAACTCAGTACGGGAAGTGCCTCCTACAACGTCGCGCTCACGGTCCCTTCCCCCCTAAGCATCGGGAACGATTTCGGGTTCGCACCAGTAGTCGATACCACGGTACTGGAACCCATGATCACCGTGGGTGCTGGCCCATGCGGAGGGAGTATTCAGGCTTGGTTGCATGTGCGCAACGCAGGCACACGTACGGAGCAGGGCATTCTGACTTTCGCTCCGGATCCCGCTTATGTCTTCCTACAAGCAGTTCCCGCTCCGGATTCCACAGCAGGTGGTGTGTACTACTGGTCGTTCGAGCAGCTTCCGATCTTCGGCGAACTGCAGATCGCCGTGTTCCTTCAACAGCCAGGGGTCGGTTTTATGGGCAATACCCTCTCCAGTGCATTTACAGTGGACAGGACCGATGGTACAGGGGTGGTCACGGATACATTCAGTGCTGAAGCGACCGCAGTGCTGGCCTGTGCATACGACCCCAATGACAAGCTGGTACTACCGGTAGGCTATGGCGCGCTTGGCGCTCTGCCCTTGGGAACGGAACGGCTCACGTACACGGTGCGCTTCCAGAACACCGGCACGGCCGAAGCATATTCCGTGATGATCCGTGATCAACTGGATGCCGGTCTCGACCTCAACAGTTTCTTGGTGCAGGGAGCCTCGCATCAGCTCACCGAAGTGTGTGTGGAGCAGGATGGGGAGGCCGTGTTCACCTTCCAGGATATCATGCTCCCGGACAGTGCTGCTGATCCGCTGGGTAGCCAGGGCTATGTGAAGTTCCATATCAACATCGCGTCTTCCGCACAACACCTCACCGCCATCCAGAACACGGCATCCATCTTCTTCGACTTCAACCCACCGATCGTCACCAACACCACCGTTACTACGCTCGTGGACTGTGCGCTCTGGCAACCGGAGATCGTTTCACCTGCCGGGAATGTGTTGGAGGCCACCGCCGGCGACCGCTATCAGTGGTACTTCGATGGAACGGCCATCCCGGGGGCAACGACGCAATGGCTGCTGGATCCTTCGGTGGGAACCTACACGGTGGAGGTGACCAGTGTGTATGGCTGTGTGAGCATGAGCAACGCCTATCAGTGGGTGACCACCGTGATCGCTGCGCATGAAGGTTTGCGGATAGCCATCGTACCGAATCCGAGCAGGAGCTCCCCGCGCTTGCTGCTGGGTGCACCACTCGGTGAACAGGACCGGATCCTGGTGATGGATGTGAACGGCCGCGTGCATCGCGAACTGAGGGCCAGCGGCCTGCAGGAGATCGAGATCGATCGGGGTGTGCTTGCAGCCGGTCTGTATGTTGTACGGGTGCTCCGCGACGGAGATCAGCTGGGCGCGGTTAGAATGGTGCTTCAGTGAGTCTGTCGTACAGAGGATCCGCGAGCCCCTCACCACCGTAGGTCGCCCCATCCCTCCTTGACCGAGCCTTCGGTGGAGCATTGGGTCGACGTGCCTACCGGCAGGCGCTAAAGCTGCGCAGCTGTGCTTAGAGCGTATGTGCTACCTGATCAGAACTCCGCACTCTTCGGCGTCCGGGGGAAGGGGATCACATCCCGGATATTCCCCATGCCCGTCACGAAGAGCACGAAACGCTCCAGCCCCATGCCGAAGCCTGCGTGGGGTACGGTGCCGAAGCGGCGGGTATCCAGGTACCACCAGAGCTCTTCGGCGGGCACGTGCATCTCCTTCATGCGGGCCTCCAGCACATCCAGGCGTTCCTCGCGCTGGCTGCCGCCGATGATCTCACCGATGCCGGGGAAGAGCACGTCCATGGCGGCCACGGTGGGGCCTTTGTCGCTGTAACCGAAATCACCGGTTGCGTTGGTGCGCATGTAGAAGGCCTTGATCTTGCCGGGATAGCCCGTAACGATCACCGGCTTCTTGAAGTGCTTCTCCACCAGGTAGCGTTCGTGCTCGCTCTGCAGGTCGATGCCCCATTCCACGGGGAACTGGAACTGGCCCTTCTGGAAGGGTTTGCTGCGCAGCAGGATGGTGATGGCATCATCATAGGTGATGCGTTCGAAGGGGTTCTCCAGCACGAAGTTCAGGCGATCGATCAGGCCCATCTCGGCGCGTTGCTCCTTGGGCTTGGTGGCCTCCTCCTCCTTCAGGCGCGCGTCCAGGAACTGCAGGTCGTCCATGCTGTTGCGCAGCACGCGGGCGATGAGGTGCTTGCACAGGCCCTCGGCGAGGTCCATGTCGCCCTTCAGGTCCATGAAGGCGGCCTCGGGCTCGATCATCCAGAACTCGGCCAGGTGGCGCGCGGTGTTGCTGTTCTCTGCCCGGAAGGTGGGCCCGAAGGTGTAGACCTTGCCCAGGGCCAGTGCGGCAAGCTCGGCCTGCAGCTGTCCGCTCACGGTGAGGCGGCTTTCGGCACCGAAGAAGTCCTCCTTGAAGTCCACTTCACCGGCCTCGTTCAGCGGTGGGTTCTTCGCGTCCAGCGTGCTCACGCGGAACATCTCCCCAGCACCCTCCGCATCGCTCGCGGTGATGATGGGGCTGTGGAAATAGTTGGAGCCGAGTGAATCGAAGTACTCGTGGATGCCGAAGCTCACCTGGTGCCGGATGCGGAAGATGGCGCTGTAGGTGTTGGTACGGAAGCGCAGGTGGGCGTTCTCGCGCAGGAACTCCAGGCTGTGCTTCTTCGGCTGGATGGGGTACTTCTCCGCATCGCTGTCACCGAGTACCTCTACGGCGGTCACCTGCATCTCCACGCGTTGGCCGCTGCCCTTGCTCTCCACGATCACACCGGTGCATTTCACGGCAGCGCTGGTGGTGAAGCGGGCGCGCGTGGCGGCATCCACCTGCTCCTGGTCGATCACGCACTGCAGGTTCCGGATGGTGCTGCC
>CAUJFM010000180.1 GCA_963169595.1 Bacteroidota bacterium
AACGCTGCACCGGGGGCAGGGTGTCCAGCAGGCGGTCCAGCTCATCCTTCAGGCCGTGCTTGGGTTGGTGCGTCACCAGTATGTTCTCGTGGCCATCGGCGTAGCGCGTCACGTACTTGCGGCGGCGCGAGCGGTCTACGACCAGGTTGTGCGCGGTGGTGAAGAGGTAGCTCCGGCACTTGCTCTCATCCACGATGTCCAGCTTCAGCCACAGGCGCAGGAAGCTGTCCTGCACGATGTCCTTGGCGTTGTCGCGGTCGCGCAGGTGTTTCAGCGCGAAGCGGAACAGGGCGTCGGAATGGGCGTCCACGCATTGGTTGTAGGCGGTGATGTCCATGGTCTTCGTCCGTTCGTTACAACGGTGCGAAATAGGCGCGCCCTCAGGCCCCGTGTCCTGTCAGAATGCGACGGATCATTGTCGAAATGCGACATGCGGAGCACCGCACATTCGCATTTATCCGCCAAAGCGTGCCGCTAACTGCGCCTATGCGTAGGCGCTCCTCGCTCCGCTGAAGCTACGGGGAAGGCGCAGTCGGAGGAGCAAGGAGCTTTAGCGGAGGTGCAAGCGTTCTTTGCGGCGGCTGACCCATAGTGTCACGAACTGACAGCCCTTTGTCGTAACCCGCCACATCCGCCACGCCGGCGCCCATGGACTTTTGCGCCATCAACACAACAGCCATGTTCCGACCCGCCAACCTCCTTCTCTCGCTCGCCATCCTCAGTTACATCATCGTTATCGGTGGCGCCACGTACGAACACCTTGCCGTGGTGCCCCAGTGGGCCGCCGCCCCACCCGCATCGCTCGCCATGTTCCAAGGAACGTATGGCCTGATGGCCCACCACTTCTGGATCCCGATCCATCCCGTTACGCTGCTGCTGATGGCCGCCGCGCTCGCTGCAAACTGGCGCAGCCCACGCCGGAAGACCATCGGCCTGTCCATCGCGGGTTATGTGCTGGTGCTCGTCATCACCTTCGCGCACTTCGTGCCGGAACTGATCGCGATCACCACCACGCCCTACTCCGAGGCCATCGATGCCGGTCTGCAAGCCCGCGCCGCTCGTTGGGAAACGCTCAGCTTGGTGCGTTTGGCCTTCCTCAACATTGTGGCCAGCTTCTTCTTGGGCGCGTTGACGCTGCCTGCCCGTAGTGAGATGAAGTCGTAGCGAGTGCGAGAGTGAAAGGGCGCAAGGGAGGCAACTCTCGCCCTTGCACTCTTTCACTATGTTCTATTCTTCCTGAACTCCATCGGCGTGGTGCCCGTCCACTGGCGGAAGGCGCGCTGGAACGAAGTGGGCTCGAAATAGCCCAGCTTGTAGGCGATGTCGGCGATGGAGAGATCGGGGTTGGCGAGCAGCGTTTCGCCCAACTCCTGCTTCACGGCATCGGTGAGGGCACGGAAGCTGGTGCCTTCCGCGCTCAGCTTGCGTTGCAGCGTGCGGGGCGTCATGTGCAGCACCTCGGCGATCACCTCCAGCGGCGGGAAGGTCACCTGCATGTGGCCAAGCATCACCTGTTTCACCTTCTCGCTGAAGGCCGCACCGCTCACGCTCTTCCGCATCCGCTCCTCGTACATCACCTTCAGCATGTCGTTCAGCGGCTGGTTGTGGCCGATGATCGGCGCTTGCAGGTCGGCGGCGGCGAATACCATGCAGTTCATATCCTGCCCGAACGCGGGGCGGCACCGGAAGATGCGTTCGTACTCGCTGGTATCGGCCGGGCGCGGGTGGCGGAAGTGCATGCGGGTGGGCCGGATGTGCCGGCGTGTCAGCAGGTCCAACTGGTGTACGGCTGCCGAGAACGTGGTCTCCACCACGTACGCGGCCGTGGATGGCGAGCGGTCCTGCCATACGGGCACGGCATCCGTGAGGAAATGCACCTCATCGCCAACGGTGCGCACGTGGAAGGTCTGCAGGTTGGTGAAGGCTTGGCTGAACTCCTGCGCACAGCGCAGCACGTCAACGGCATGCCTGCTGCTCTCCATCATGAGGCCGGCCAGTCCCAGTGCGGTAACACTGGTGCGTTCACCGAGGTGCAGCCCGAGGAAGGGATCGCCCGAGACACGGATCGATGAGAGGATGTTCGTGCAGCACTGATCGAGGTTGAGGCGCATGTCGGCCACATCGAGATCTTCCACCGCAATGCCGATGTCCGCGCAGATCTCTGCCACCTCTCTGGCGTTGCTGGCGGCGGCAAGCACCGTGTTGCGCACGATGGGCATGCCTACCCAGAATGTGTTCGTGTCAGCTGTCCTAGCCATGCGGAAGAGCAGTGAGGCCGAAGATATACGGGGCCGGAGAACCCTGTCACGAACTGACAGCCCTTTGTCGCGAGCCGCCACCTCCACAGCGTAGTCCGGCGGGGACTTTTGCCAACACAAAACACAGCATCATGAAAACCATCCTTTCCTTCTGTTCCGCCGCTCTGATCGCCTTGGGCACACAGGCGCAACCCACCCTCACCGCCGCCACCAACACCCCGCAGCCCGGCGGCGGTTATACCATCAACTACGGCCCCTACGTGCCACCCGGCGGTACAGGCGCCAACCAAACGTGGAACCTCGCCGGGCTCGCCACCGACAGCAGCATCACCGTGGAACGTGTGCCGCCCTCCACCACCACGAATGGCGGCCAGTTCCCCACGGCCACCGTGGCCGAGGTGAGCGATGCGGTGACGCAGTACTACCGCGTGGCCGCCGACGGTATCCACTTTGCGGGCAGCGACGATGGCAACACCGTGATCGTGCATGTGCCGATGGGCACCTACCTGCCCTTCCCCTGCACCTACGGCACGGTATGGAGTTCGCCCCAGCACGCCACGTTCACCTGCGAGGGCATGACCGTAACGCGCACCGGCACCTTCAGCGGGAACGTGGACGGTCATGGCACATTGATCATGCCCAACGGCACCATCAACAACGTGCTGCGCGTGCGCTGGACCCACACGTTGCAGGATGCGATGGGACCGATCACGATCAACCACCTGTACGACAGCTACGTGTTCTTCAAAGTGGGTCAGGCGCATCCCATCGCGGAGCTGGTCACGGCCACGATCAACATGGGCGGCGGGCCGATCACGAACCAGTTCAGCCGGTGGACGGGCGACATCAGCACCTATCGCCGAGCAGCGGGCCACTACGCTATCGGTGTTCCCCAACCCGGCCAGCGACGATGCGGTGACGCTGAGGTGGCCCTCCTCCTTCGGCACGCCGAGCGCCGTATCGGTGGTGGACATGGCCGGGCGTACCGTGCTGCACGAATACCTCAAGGGCACGTATGGTACCAGCGCGCGCCTGCACATCGGCTCGCTCTTCCCCGGCATGTACCATCTCACGCTGGTGGGCAGCGATGGACGTCGAACCACTACGGCGTTGGTGGTGCGCTGATCCGCACATGCGGACCTTGGGCCGGGGGAGTGGATCCGGGGCTGCGGTCATCAACGACCACGTGCCAGGCCCGTATCCACTCCCTTGCCTGTTCGCGGCGCCTGCCGATCAGGTCGGGATCGGTCTCGTTTTGATGCGTTCACGGAGCTTTGCGGCGCGAAGGAGAGGCCGGGCGTTGGATCGATTCACGCCACCAAGGCCGGCTCCCCGATGCGTTCCTGTAGCGCCTTGCGCGCCCGGAACAGGTACACCTTCACCTTGGTCATGTCCAAGCCTGTCATGTCAGCGATCTCCTGGTAGGCGTAGCCCTCGAGGTCGCGCAGCAGCACCAGCGAACGCTGCACCGGGGGCAGGGTGTCCAGCAGGCGGTCCAGCTCATCCTTCAGGCCGTGCTTGGGTTGGTGCGTCACCAGTATGTTCTCGTGGCCATCGGCGTAGCGCGTCACGTACTTGCGGCGGCGCGAGCGGTC
>CAUJFM010000181.1 GCA_963169595.1 Bacteroidota bacterium
CATCACCCGTCTGAAAGGACGTGCATGGGCCAGATCCTTCGGACCCGATCAGGCCTTCAACTGACCGGCCAGCACGGCGAGGCCTTCCTCGAAATGGCGGGGGGCGTAGCCCAGCTCGCGGCGGGCCTTGTCCAGGATGAATCCGGTACGCGGCGGGCGTTGTGCGGGCTGGCCCAGCGAATCGCTTTTCACGGGGGTCACCACGGAGGTGTCCAGGTGGAAGAAGGCCCCCACGCGCTGCACCAGCTCCAGGATGCTCATGCCGTCGGGACCGCTGAGGTGGTAGATGCCCGTGGCGCCCTGCTTGGCGATGCGGATGCAGCCATCGGCCAGGTCCTCCGCCAGGGTGGGCATGCGCCACTGGTCGTCCACCACCTGGATGGGCTGCCCCTTCTCCAGCGCGGCCTTGGCCCAGAGCACCACGTTGCTGCGGCTCAGTCCCTCGGCGATGCCATACACGATGATGGTGCGGGCAATGGCCCATTTCGCCAGACCGGCCTCCTGCACGATGCGCTCGCTGTCCAGCTTGCTGTGGCCGTAGATGCTCAGTGGCGCGGGGGCATCCTCCTCGCGGTACGGTCCCGCCTGGCCATCGAAGATGAAGTCGGTGCTCAGGTGGATGAAATGGCTGCCGTGGCGCTTCGCAGCGCGCACCAGGTGCTCGGTGGCTGTGACGTTCTGCAGGCGGCAGGCTTCGGGGTCCTGCTCGCAGGCATCCACGTTGGTCATGGCGGCGGTGTGGATCACCACGGCGGGCCGCACGGCATCGAACACGGCGTCCACCTCGGCGGCTGCGGTGATGTCCAGCGGGCGGTACTGCCCGCCCAGGGGCTGCGGGGTGCGGTCGGCGCCGCGGCTGGTGGCGATCAGCTCCACCTCCGGATCATGGCGGAGAGCGGAAACCAGCTTCTGGCCCAGCAGGCCATTGCTACCGGTGATGAGGATGCGCATGGCGCGAAGATCGGGAGTGGAAGCACGCCCGGGCCGTGCACCAGGGCCGAGGCTGATCCGGACGAGATGCAGCGCAGCGGGTTAACGTTCAGGGCTTTGCGAAGGTTGGGCAATAGAATTCCCCCTGCTTGGCCTTGGCCGTAACTTTTCATTTAATACGGCCTATGTACAAAAGTTCAATAGAATTACCCCAAGCCCAAAACATATTCTTTAGCCCAACTTTTGCAAAGCCCATGTTAGCGGTTCGTTGTTTTGTAGAGTCCACATCTTAGTTTAATTTTAGTTTCTCAATACTCAGTGTCAAATTTCGTAAATCTTGTTTCATAAGTTTAATGGTTGACTCTATTTGGTCGTACATATTGGCTCTATTCTCAAGTTGGTCTGTAGAATATTTGCCACCATCACTAAAATAGATTTCAACTGTATTACTGTCTGACTTGTCATTTGACGAACTAACTTGCCCATATGCTTTCCAATTCTCGATGAGTTGTTCTCGTAATGAAATCTCATCTTTATTGTTAGGATTCTTATAATTTAAATAGTACCAGATTGAAGGTGGATAAACAGTTGAAGTTTCAGTTGCAAACCAAATTTCTCTTAACACATTTCTTGAATGATTCGATTCTATTTTACGCTTATTGGTTAAAATCATAACACCTATTGCAGCATCAGCAAGTCCGACACCTATACCAATAAAATCAGAAGCATTACTTTCATCATGTGAGGATACCAATATACCTGCTACAATAGCAGTCAGTGAGCCAAGAATAATCGAGCCAACAGTGAGTTTAGTTTCTCTCTTCATTTCGCTCTCTTTCAAGTACGATGCTATTTGGTTAATTCTTTCCTCTTCACAATCTAACTCTGCCGTAACTGATGATATTTCTAGTGAGGTTAAATCAATTCTATCGTTGATTTCTTGTTTAACATTTATTAAATCAATTTGACTTTGCAATGAATTAGTTTCTTTAACTTCATTAATTTTGTGAATGTAAAGAGACAATAGATCTAAAATTCCAATAGCGTTAGCAAGATTGATGTCTTTTGAGTTAAAGTGAGTGGTTAGTGTAGTATCAATTTGTAACTCATAAATAGGCTTTGGAATATCATTTGCTATATAATTATATGAGTTTTCCTGATTACAATTGTTTTTGTCTAAATCCCTTAATAAAGAGGTTTTTTTTGTTGTAGAACATGAACTAAAAACAATAAGAATTGTTAAAATTATGATATTTTTCATAGTCGTAATTTCATTCTTTACAATGACCGCTAACTATGGCTATGCGCAACAGTTGCGTTTATTTCCGCTATAGCGTGCCCCCTAACATCCTCACGACCAGCCCCTTGTTCATTTGCTGTCGCTTGTTGTCGGTGCCCCCCTCACAATTCCCACACCGTGCTCCGCTTGCGGAAGGGCTGTTTGATGCGCTCCTTGTGCTGGAGGATGAAGGCCATGATGAGGTAGGGCACCAGGTGGAGGCCGGCGGTGACGAAGCTGAGGTAGATGAAGCTGAGCCGGACCTGCTCGGTCTTCACGTTGAGCTTTTCCGCCCACCAGGCGCACACCCCGAAGGCCTGCCGTTCAAAAAGGGTCTTGACGTGGTCGATCATGGTCCGTGCGTTCATGCCGTTCGGTAGACGGAGCGGCGCAGCAACTGGTTGCCGATGCCGCAAGATAAGCATCGGTGGGCCGCGCAGTACGTGTTCCGGAGCTCCAGCAGGGCTTGGCCGCGGGCGGCGGTGTCGGCCTGGAGGCCCAGCACAGCCCAGCCTTCCAGCACCTGGTTGTGCTCGGCGGGCAGCTGCTCCAGCAGGTCCATGGCGCGGTCGCACAAGACCTGGCGGCCCTGCACGCGGCCCAAGGCGAAGAGCGTGGGCACCAGCGCATTGATGATGAGGTGCCGCCCACCGGCGCGGCCCAGGCGTTTCGGGCTGGGCGGGCTCTCCCGGTCGAAGAGGTAGTGGGTGGTCCAGTAAGACCCGGCCTCCACATCGAGCAGCTGCTGCAGGTGCTCCACCTCGCGGGCCTGGAGCAGCTCGGCGAAGGTGCCATCGCAGCGCATAAGGAGCTGGGCCAGCTGGGCGATGCGCACCGTGGGGAGATTCACCGGCCGCATGCGCCCGAACTTCCACGCCGCCACGGGGGCCGGACGCAGCCCGTGCATGCGGGCGAGCAGGGCGTGCTCGCGCTGCAGGGCGCGCGGGTGCTCGTCCACGAGGTCCACCTGGAGCAGGCCGGCCTGCCCGAAGAGCAGGGCCTCGGTGCGCAGGGCATCGTCGCGGTAGCGGTGCAGCAGGCGGAGCGGCAGCGCGTGGGCCAGCATGCCGAAGGGCTCGGCGTTCACCTTGAAGCCGAAGGCCCGGGCCAGCATGTGGTACAGGGTGGCGGAGGGGTCGCCCTCCAGCTGGTGGTAGAGGTCCTCCACCTCGGCGGTCTTGCGTTCGAGGCGCTCCACCAGCACACGCTCCAGCCAGGGGCCGGTGAGCAGGTGGTCCACGGCGTGGAGCTGGCGGGCGCAGGGCACGAAGCCCTGTCCGCGCATCAGGGCGTGGTGCGTGGCGATGCTGTCGGTGCTCACCCGGGTCATCAGCTCCACCGTGGGCAGCGGAGTGCCGCGATGGGTGCGCACTTCGGCATCATGCTCGTACACCACGTGCAGCACCACGTTGTCATATGCGGGGTCGTGCTGGTGGCCGTGTGCGTTCCACTCGCTGCTGCGCAGATGCACTTCCACCGTGCCGGCCCAGAGCTGGCCATCGATGCGCACCTCGGCACCCACCAGGTCGGGCCCACTGTTGGACTGGATGCGGCCGGGCTTGATCACCTCCACGCTGCGGCCATCCACGGTGCGCAGGGCGTGCTGCTCGAAGAGCCGCTGTTGCCAGATGTATTGCAGCAGCTCCTCGCCATACGGGAAGCCGGGGTCCAGCAGCTGAGCGGGGGCGGGCGCCGGGCGGACCGCTGCCGTGGCCCCGTGCACTACGCGCAAGGGCACGGTGGGGACGCAGGACGTGTTGGACCAACCGGACGCTGGATGGAGGCTGTTCGCACTTGACATATTTTACGTCATTTGAATGACGCATAATATATCACCTCATTTACGAAGCTCCAAGTCCCCCACGGAGAACCGGCCAGCGCATGGCGCTCAGATCACCCCGTGGGCGGTGAGCGCGCCGGCCATTTCGGCCTGCAGGGCCTGAGCCGCGCGGCGGGCGGCGGGGATGGCGTCCTCCCCTTTCCCGGCGTAGAGGATGCCGCGGCTGCTGTTGATGAGCAGGCCGCCATCGGCCGTTATACCGGCATGCAGCACGGCGTTGAGGTCGCCGCCCTGGGCACCCACGCCGGGCACCAGGAAGAAGTGCTGCGGGGCGCTGCGGCGGGCCTGTGCAAGCACCTCGGGACGGGTGGCGCCCACCACGAACATCAGTTCTTCGGGCGTGCCCCATTCGGCGCAGCGTTCCATCACCACCTGGTGCAGCGGACGGCCATCGGGCGTGGTGAGGAACTGGAAGTCCTCGGCGCCGGGGTTGCTGGTGATGCCCAGCACAATGCCCCACTTGCCAGGCCGCCCCATGAAGGGCACGATGCTGTCGCGGCCCATGTAGGGCGCGAGGGTCACGGCGTCCACATCGAGCTTGTCGTAGAAGGCCTCGGCGTACTTGCGGGCGGTGTTGCCGATGTCACCCCGCTTGGCATCGGCGATGATGAAGCAATCGCCCTTGCTGCGGATGTAGGCGATGGTGGCCTCGAGGTCCAGCCAGCCTTCCTCCCCGAGGGCCTCATAGAAGGCCAGGTTGAGCTTGTAGGCCACGGCCACGTCGTGGGTCATCTCCACAATGGCCTCGTTGAAGGCCCGCACCGGGTGGCTCTCGTCGTGGAAATGGTCGGGCACGAGGTGTTCCTCGGTATCGAGGCCCACGCAAAGCAGGCTGCGTTTGCGACGGATGGTGGCGACGAGCTGGGAGCGGGTCATGATGGGGACGCGAAGATCGGGCGATCGGTGGATACGAAGATCAGGAATGCGGTGAACCGCGACGACGCAACGGTGGCACTACAGGCGTTTTGGAGTGAACCGCGACGACGCGGCGACGCGACGGTGGCGCAACGGTTGTTCTGGGAGTGGATCGCAACGACGCGGCGGTCCGGAGGTGTCGGACGCGACAGGTCTTGAGGAAAGGTTCAAAGTCCCGCCTCAGCCTTCAGCTTCTCGGTGCGTTCGGCGAGCTGCAGGGCATCGATGACGTCCTGGAGGTCGCCGTTCATCACCTCGGGCAGGTTGTGCACGGTGAACTCGATCCGGTGGTCGGTGACGCGGCTCTGCGGGTAGTTGTAGGTGCGGATCTTGGCGCTGCGGTCGCCGCTGCTCACCTGGCTTTTGCGCTGTGCGGCGATGGCGGCCTCCTGCTTCACCACCTGCTCCTCGTAGAGCTTGGTGCGCAGCATCTGCATCGCCTTGATGCGGTTGCCCAGCTGGCTGCGTTCCGTCTGGCACATCACCACGGTGCCGGTGGGGATGTGGGTAAGGCGCACCTTGGTCTCCACCTTGTTCACGTTCTGTCCGCCGGCGCCGCCGCTGCGTGCGGTCTCCATCTTCACATCGCTCTCCTTCAGGTCCACGTCGGTCTCCTCGGCCTCGGGCAGCACGTTCACGGTGGCGGCGCTGGTGTGGATGCGGCCCTGGGCCTCGGTGGCAGGCACGCGCTGCACGCGGTGCACCCCGGCCTCGAACTTCAGCGTGCCATAGGCGCCTTCACCGATGACGTTGATGACGACCTCCTTGTAGCCGCCCACGCTGCCCTCGCTCACATCGGCCACCTCCACCTTCCAGCCGCGCCCTTCGCAGTAGCGGGTGTACATGCGGTAGAGGTCCCCGGCGAAAAGGCTGGCCTCGTCACCACCGGTCCCCGCGCGGATCTCCATGGTGCAGTTGCGCGCATCGTTGGGGTCCTTGGGCACCAGCATCAGGCGCACCTCCTCCTCCATCGCGTCGATGGCCGTGCGGCTCTCGTCGCGTTCGGTGCGGGCCATCTCCAGGAGGTCGGGGTCCTTCTCGGTGCGGAGCATCTGCTCGGCCCCGGACAGGTCATCGTGCAGTTTCCGGAAGCGGAAGTAGACCTGCTCGATGGGCTCCAGGTCGCGGTAGGTGCGGTTGAGCTCCACGAACTTCTTCTGGTCGGCGATCACCGCAGGGTCGGCCAGTTGCTTGCCGATCTCGGTGCGACGGTCGTGGAGGGCGGAGAGCTTGGAGAGGAGGTCGGACATGGGAGGGAGCCTCACGCGGAGGCGCGGAGAACGCGGAGTGGATCGGTCAGTTGGGGAGCAAGGGGGCGGGCATGGGCAAAGGGTCTCACGCGGAGGCGCGGGGAACGCGGAGGAACTCCTTACTGATAGGTGAACGTTCCGTGCGGGCTGGTGAGGACCACCTCTTTGTTGGGGGCTGCCTCCACCCTGCCGATGACCTTGGCGTCGATGCCGAAGGAGGTGGCGATGGCGATGATCTCCTGGGCGTGGGCCTCGGGCACGTAGAACTCCAGCCGGTGGCCCATGTTGAAGACCTTGTACATCTCCTTCCAGTCGGTGCCGCTCATGCGCTGGATGGCGTTGAACAGCGGCGGGATGGGCAACAGGTCGTCCTTGATGATGCGCAGGCCTTCCACGAAGTGCAGCACCTTGGTCTGGGCACCACCGCTACAGTGCACCATGCCGTGGATATGGGGGCGCATGGCCTCCAGCACCTGCTTCACCACGGGGGCATAGGTGCGCGTAGGCGAGAGTACAGCTTTCCCATGGTCCAGCGGGGTGCCTTCGAGGGCATCGGTGAGGCGGGCCTGACCACTGTAGACCAGCTCGGCCGGGGTGCCGGGATCGAAGGTCTCGGGGTACTTGGTGGCCAGTTCCTTGGCGAAGACGTCGTGGCGGGCGCTGGTGAGGCCGTTGCTGCCCATGCCGGCGTTGTAGGCGTCCTCGTAAGTGGCCTTCCCATAGCTGGCCAGCGCCACGATCACATCACCGGCCTGGATGCGGGCGTTGTCGATGACCGCATCGCGGCGCATGCGGCAGGTGACGGTGCTGTCCACGATCACCGTGCGGACCAGGTCGCCCACATCGGCGGTCTCGCCACCGGTGCTGCGGATGCCGATGCCCAGCGCCCGCATGCGCTCCAGGAACAGCTCGGTGCCCTCGATCAGGGTGGCGACCACCTCACCGGGGATGAGGCGTTTGTTGCGACCGATGGTGCTGCTCAGCAGGATGTTGTACGTTGCGCCCACGCACAGCAGGTCGTCCAGGTTCATCACGATGGCATCCTGGGCGATGCCATGCCACACCGAAAGGTCGCCGGTCTCGCGCCAATAGGCATAGGCCAGCGAGCTCTTCGTGCCCGCACCATCGGCGTGCATCACGATGCAATGATCCGGGCTGCCGGTGAGTTCATCGGCCACCACCTTGCAGAAGGCCTTGGGGAAAAGCCCCTTGTCGAGGTGGGCGATGGCCTTGTGCACCTCCTCCTTTCCGGAGGAGACACCGCGTTGGGCGTAACGATCGCTGGTCATGGCTGGAAAAGAAGAACGAGCATCCACCCCGGGGTGGATGCTCGTTCCTTGAGGGTCACGGCTAATTGTTGGGCGTGGGAGCGGGAGCCTGTTGGGCACCACCCGGCACGTAGTCGGAACGGATCACGCGGAAGTCGGTGCGGCGGTTGGTCTGGTGGGCCGCCTCCTGCTCCTCCTTGGTGGCCATCTTCTTGATGACCTCCATGGCGATGATCGGCTCATCGGGACCCATGCCCACCGGCACCATGCGGGCCGGATCGATGCCTTTCTCCACGAGGTAGTTCACGCAGCTCTGGGCACGCTTCTGCGACAGTTCCTTGTTACCGCCCTTGTAGCGGCGGGTGGGACGGGCATCGGTGTGCGAGCGCAGCTCGATCACGATGTTCGGGTTGTCCACCAGCGTCTGATAGAGGGTCTCCAAGCTGTCCTTGGCCTCGGGGCGCAGGAAGAACTCATCCACATCGTACAGGATCTGCGGCAGCTTGATACCCGTCTTCTCGAAGGGCTGCAGGAAGTACTCCTTCACGAAGGTGGTGCTCTCGTTGAGGCCCACGGTGGTGATCTGGTCCTTCACCACGAGGTAGCCCTCCTTCTCGGCGAGGATGCTGTAGCTGGTGTTCTCCTTGATGTAGCGGTCGTTGCCGTTCTCGGCGAAGCTGAAGCCGCCGTTGTCATCGGTGATGGCGCTGAAGTTGCTGCCATTGGTGCCCACCACGCTGATCTTCACACCGGAGAGGGGCGTATTGGTCTTCTTGTCGTACACCGTGCCCTGCAGGGCGAACACCATGTCGGGCAGGTAGAAGCGCCAGATATCGTCCTGGCCTTTGCCACCGGGGCGGTTGCTGGTGAAGAAGCCGCGGTCGGCCTCCCCGTCGAACACGATGCCGAAGTCATCGCTGGCGCTGTTCAGCGGGGCCTTCAGGTTCTCCACCTGGCCCCAGGCGTTATCACCCGTCTTCTCGGCACGGAACAGGTCCATGCCACCCATGCCTGCGTGACCGTTGGACGCGAAGTAGAGGCTGCCGTCGTGGCGCACGAAGGGGAACATCTCGTCCTTGGCGGTGTTGATGTCCGCACCCAGGTTCACCGGCTGGCCCACGGGCTTGCCGTCCTTGTCGATCTTCACCATGTACAGGTCCTTGCCGCCCTTGTGGCCGGGGCCTTTCCAATCGGTGGCGAAGATGAGCGCGTCCTCGTTCGGGGTGAGGGCGGGGTGACCCACGGTGATGGTGTCCTCCTTGCCGGGAGCGGGCTTCAGGGCCAGTTTCTCCGGCTCGCTGAAGTTATTGCCCACCTTCTTGCTCATCCAGATATCGCAGGCGAACACCTTCTTCTTCTCGGAAGGGCAACGGGTGAAGTACATGGTGGTGCGCTTCGCGTTGAAGATGGGCGCACCCTCGTTGCCTTCGGTGTTGATGGCGATGGGCAGCTTCACGGGTTCGCTCCATTTGCCCTGACGGTCGCGGGTGCTGGTGAACAGGTCGCTGAAGGCCTCACCGATGATGCCGTCCGTATTGGCACCGGTGGCGGCCGGACGTGTGCTGGTGAAGACCACGGCCTCGTTCTTCTTGTCGGAGAACGAGGGGGTGAAATCGTACTGGGGCGTGTTCAGCAGCACCTCGGGGTCCACGGTGTAGCGGGTGGGGCTGTCCTTCCACTTCTGGGCCATCTGGCAGGCGGCGATACCGGCATCGGCACGCGCATCGTTCGGCTTCTTCTCCTTGTACTTGTTGTAGGCCGCGATGGCGTCGGCGTACTTGCCCTGCTGCTTCAGCATCTCCGCCACGTAGAAGTACGAGATGGGGTCATCGTACTGGGCCTTGTTGGCCTTCTCGTACCAGAGCTGGGCCTGCTGCACATCGCCCAGGGCGCGGTAGCTCTCGGCCACCTTGAAGATGAGCTCAGCCTTGGTGCTGGCCTTCTTCTCCACCGTGTACGCCTTCTTGTACAGTTCGATCGCGTTGAAGTAGAATCCCTTCTCATACGCCTGATCGGCCTCCTCGGCCAAACGGCTTTGGGCCAAGGTCACTGTGGTGAACAGGAGGCTGACAAGCAGGGAGCCCAGGATCTTCCGTGTGATCATCGGGTGTGTTCGGTTCGTTTCCGGTTTGAGAGGAGGTCCGGGCGAAGATAAGGAGATCCCCCAATGGCAAAAGCCCGGGGTTGGAAAGCAGGAAGAGGGCCGTGATGGCCCTCTTCCCCATGTTCGGCAACGGTCCGTCCCTAGCGGGTGAACATCAGCTCACGCATCTTGGGCAGGGGCCACAGTTCATCGTCCACGAGCAGTTCGAGCTTGTCGGCGTGGTAACGGATCTTCTCCAGGAAGGGCTTCACCTTGTCGCAGTAGGCGATGGCCTTGTCCCGCGCGTTCTCCAGGTTGTTGGCCCGCTTGCGCGCCTCGATCATGTCATCCACCATGGTCTTGATGGTGGCGATGTGCTCGCTGATCTCCTCGATGAGCTCCACCTGCACGGCGGTGGCCTTCTTGGCGCGCTCGGCGGGCAGCACCTCGCGCAGGCCGCGCACGTTCTCGATCAGGCGGTTCTGGTAGGCGATGGCCGTGGGGATGATGTGGTTCTGGGCCAGGTCACCGGCCACGCGGCTCTCGATCTGCACCTTCAGGGTGTAGCTGTGCAGTTCGATGTCGTGGCGGGCGTCCACCTCCACGGGGCTCAGCACGCCCATCTCCTGGAAGAGCTGCTTGGTCTCCTTGCGGGCCCACACGTCCAGGGCACGCGGGGTGTCCCGGATGTTGCTGAGGCCGCGGCGCGCCGCCTCCTTCACCCACTCCTCACCGTAGCCGTTGCCCTCGAAGCGGATGGGCTTGCTGCTCACGATCAGGTCGCGGATGACGCGCAGGATGGCCTCGTCCTTCTTCATCCCCTTGTCGATCAGCGCGTCCACGCTCTTCTTGAAGCTGCGGAGCTGCGCGGCCACGATGGTGTTGAGCACGGTCATGGAACCGGCACAGTTGGCGCTGCTGCCCACGGCCCGGAACTCGAATTTGTTGCCGGTGAAGGCGAAGGGGCTGGTGCGGTTGCGATCGGTGTTGTCCAGCATCACCGAGGGGATGCGGCCGATGTCCAGCTTCAGTTCGGTCTTCCGGTCGGGCGTCATGGCCCCTTTGATGTTCTTCTCCAGCCCGTCCAGCAGGTTGCTCAGGTGCTCGCCGATGAAGGCCGAGATGATGGCCGGGGGCGCCTCGTTGGCACCAAGGCGGTGGTCGTTGCCCGCGCTGGCGATGCTGGCCCGCAACACATCGGCATGCTGGTGGATGGCCGCGATGGTGTTGACGAAGAAGGTGAGGAAGCGGATGTTCTCCTTCGGCGTCTTGGCCGGGCGCAGCAGGTTCACGCCGGTGTTGGTGGCGAGGCTCCAGTTGTTGTGCTTGCCGCTGCCGTTCACGCCGGCGTAGGGCTTCTCATGGAGCAGCACCCGGAAATCGTGCTTCTGGGCGGTCTTCTCCATGATGTCCATGAGCAGCACGTTGTGGTCCACGGCGAGGTTCATCTCCTCGAAGACCGGTGCGCACTCGAACTGGTTGGGGGCCACCTCGTTGTGGCGGGTCTTCACGGGGATGCCGAGCATCAGGGCCTCGGTCTCGAAGTCGCGCATGAAGGCCCTTACGCGGTCGGGGATGCTGCCGAAATAGTGGTCCTCCAGCTGCTGGCCCTTGGCCGGGATGTGGCCGAAGAGCGCGCGGCCGCTCATCATGATATCCGGACGGGCGAAGTAGAGCGCCTTGTCGATGAGGAAGTACTCCTGCTCCCAGCCCAGGGTGGAGATCACCTTGGTCACGTCCTTGTCGAAGTAGTGGCACACGGCGGTGGCGGCCTCATCCACGGCGCGGATGGCACG
>CAUJFM010000182.1 GCA_963169595.1 Bacteroidota bacterium
GGCGTCCACTTCCGCCCGCTGTCCCCATCTTCACACCGCCGAATGCAGCGCACCTTCCTCACCAACCTGGCGCTCCTGCTGGTGCTGAACCTGCTGGTGAAGCCCTTCTACATCCTGGGCATCGATGCCGGGGTGCAGGACGCCGTGGGGGCCGAGGGCTATGGCGCCTATGCTGCGCTGCTCAGCCTCAGCTTCCTGCTCAACATCGTGCTGGACCTGGGGGTGACCAACTACAACACGCGGCACATCGCCCAGCACACCCACCTGGTGGGCCGCACGCTGGGGCGCCTGGCGGCGCTGCGCTTCGCCTTGGTGGGCCTGTACGCGCTGCTCACCGTGGGCACCGGCCTGGTGCTGGGCTACAGCGGCGCGCAGCTGGGCATGCTGGGCTGGCTGGTGGTGAACCAGGCGCTCGCCGCCACGCTCCTCTACCTGCGCAGCTTCGTGGCCGGGGCCCAGCGCTTCCGGCAGGACAGCCTGCTGAGCGTGCTGGACCGCTTGCTGCTGATCGGCGCGGTAGGCTGGCTGCTCTGGGGCCGCAGCGGGGGCACTGCCTTCCGCATCGAGTGGTTCGTGTGGGCGCAGACCGCCGCCTATGCCGTCAGCGTGGGGGTGGCGCTGGTGCTGGTGCGGCGCATCAGCGGTCCCGTGCGGCTGTCCACCCGCCCCACCTTCAGCCTGGTGGTGCTGCGGCAGAGCTTCCCCTACGCGCTGCTCATCCTGCTGATGACGCTCTATTACCGCATCGATACGCTGATGCTGGAGCGCCTGCTGCCCGATGGCGCGCGGCAGGCAGGCCTCTATGCGCAGGGCTTCCGCTTCGTGGAGGCGCTGAACATGCTGGGCTACCTCTTCGCCGGGCTGCTGCTGCCCCTCTTCAGCCGCATGCTGAAGCAGCGCGAGGACGTGGCGCCCCTGGCTCTGCTGGCCTGGCGCCTGCTGCTGGCCGGCTCCCTGGCCGTGGCGGCCTTCGGTGCGCTCCACGCCGGGGCCGTGCTCGACCTGCGCTACAGCAGCGACACCGCCGGTGCGGCGGCGCCCTTCGCCCTGCTCTTGTGGTGCTTCGTGGCAGTGGCCACCACCTACGTGTTCGGCACGCTGCTCACCGCCGCGGGCGACCTGCTCCTCCTCAACGTGATGGCCGCCGGCGGGGCCCTGCTCAACATCGTGCTCAACCTCTGGCTCATCCCGCTGTGGCAGGTCGAAGGGGCCGCGTGGGCCAGTCTCGTCACCCAGGTGGGCACCGCGCTGGTCCAGGTGGTGCTGGTGCAGCGCGCCCGTCCCCTGAAGGGTCTGGGCCGGGTGGTGCTCACGGCCGGGGTGTATGGCGCCGTGCTGGTCGCTTCCGCCTGGGCGTTGCGGCAGGCGGGTCTGTCCCTGGGCATGCAGGCCGCCAGCTTTGCCGGGGTGGCCCTGCTCGCCGCGCTGGCCACCGGGCTGGTGGACCCCCGCCGCCTGCCCCAAATGCGCACCCTATTACAGCGGGGGCGCTGAGCCGCCACATACCGATCGGCGTGCGTTGACGTTGTGCGGCGGTGCGGGCCCCGGAAGCCCCGCCCGGGCAAGGCCCTATCCCGTACTTTAGGCCCTCTTTTCAGCGGAAAAGCGCATGCAGCAAGCACCTCAGGCACCGGGTACGAACTCCTTCGACCTGGTCCTCTTCCTCTGGGCCCGGCGGAAGCTCATCATCGGCATCACGGCCCTGGGCCTGGTGGCCGGTGTGGCCGCCGCCTTCCTCATCACCCCGCTCTACCGCAGCGAGGTGATCATGTTCCCGGCCATCACCAACTCCGCCTCCAAGGCCCTGCTCAACGAGCAATCCACCGGACGCGACGACATTCTGGCCCTGGGCGATGAGGAGGACAGCGAGCAGCTGCTGCAGATGCTCTATTCCGATAAGGTCCGCGACCGGGTCTCGCAGAAGTTCGACCTGATGGCGGTCTACGAGATCGACCCCAACGGCAAGCACAAGCGCTCCGAACTGGCCGAGGCCTTCAAGGACCACATCAAGTTCGAGTACACCAAGTTCAGCAGCGTGCGCGTGGAGGTGATGGACCCCGACCCGCAGCGCGCGGCCGACATCGCCAACTACATCGCCGACCAGGTGGACAGCGTGTGGAAGGACATGGCCATCGAGCGGGCCCAGAAGGGCTTCATGCTGGTGGATACCAAGGTGAAGGAGCTGGAGGCGGACATCCGCCAGATGGCCGACAGCATGCGCGTGCTGCGTGAACTGGGTGTGCATGACTACCACACCCAGACCGAGCGCTACAACGAATACCTCGGGGCCGCCATCGTGAAGGGCGACCAGCGCGCCATCAAGGAGTTCGAGGAGCGCTTCAAGGTGCTGGCGCAGTACGGTGGTGCGTACGTCACCCTGCAGGACCGCCTCTTCAACGAGACCAAGCGCCTCAGCGTGCTGAAGATGAAACTGGAACAGGCCCAGGCCGACCTGGAGAGCGACCTGCCGCACAAGTTCGTGGTGAACCGCGCGCAGCCCGCCGACAAGAAGGCCTATCCCATCCGCTGGCTCATCGTGGCCATCAGCGGCATCGCGTCGCTCCTGCTGGCGCTGCTGCTCATCGTGGTGCAGGAGAACGTGAAAAAGATACGCACGGCATGAGCAGCGAGGTGAACTTCCAGGGCTTCCTGCCGGTGCTGCAACGCAACTGGCGCGTGTTCGTGGTGGTGGGCATCACCGCCGCGGCGCTGTCCGGCATCCTCAGCGGGCCCACCTTCATCAAGCCGCGCTACATGAGCACGGCCACGGTGTACCCGGTGAACCTGAACAGCTACAGCATCGAGACGCGCACCGACCAGCTGCTGCAGCTGCTGGAGAGCAACAGCATCCGCGACAGCCTCATCAAGCGCTTCGACCTGGCGCGCGTGTACGAGGTGGACACCACGGCCAACGGCGGCTACTTCGCGCTGTACAACGAGTTCAACGACCGGGTGGAGATCACCAAGACCCGCTACGAGAGCGTGCTGATCGAGATCGTGGACGAGGACCCCGTGCGTGCCCGCGACCTGGTGAACGGCATGCTGGAGCAGGTGAACCTGCTGGCCCGCCGCCTGCAGCGCGAGAAATCCAAGGAGGTGCTGCGCATCGCCGAGCGCGCCCTGGCCCATGAGCGCCACAAGCTCGACAGCGTGGAGACCATCCTCGACTCGCTGCGCCGCACCAGCGGCCTGCTCAACTACGATGCCCAGGCCAAGGAGCTCACCAAGGGCTATGTGCGCATGCTGAGCACCGGCGCTTCGCAATCGCAGAAGGATGCCGTGCTGGGCATGATCCGCGACCTGGAGGAGAAGGGCGGCCAGTTCCGCCAGCTCACCGAACTGAGCGACCTGTTCCGGGGCAACTACGACCGCCTGCTCACCGAATACGAGAAGGTGGTGAACGACGTGACCAAGGAGCTCACCTACACCAACACGGTGGTCTATCCCGAGGTGAGCGACAAGAAGGTGTACCCCGTGCGCTGGGTCATCGTCTCGTCGGTGACCTTCTCGGCCCTCTTCCTGTGCTTCGTGCTGCTGCTGTGGCGCGACGACCGCCGTCTGCGGGCCTGAACCCACCGCGATGCTGCACGCATTGAAAGCCCACTGGATCGCCGCCACGTGCGTGGTCTTCGTGCTGCTCAATGCCGTGCTGGTGGCCCACGAGATCTACTGGCTCAACGCCCTGCCGGCGGTGCTGCTGGTGGCCTGGGCCATGCTCACCGCGGTGGACAAGCTGGTGCTCTTCATCGCCTTCGCCACCCCGCTGTCCATCAATCTGGAGGAGCTCGACCTGGGGGGCATCGGCATCGCCCTGCCCACCGAACCGCTCATGGTGGGCCTCATGCTCCTCTTCCTGCTGAAGCTGGTGCTGGAGCGCGATGTGATCGATCCGCAGGTGTGGCGGCACCCCATCACGGTGGTGATCGTATTGCAGCTGATCTGGATGCTGGTGTGCATCGTGCCCAGCAGCATGCCGATGGTGTCGTTCAAGTACTTCGTGGCGCGCCTGTGGTTCGTGAGCACCATGTTCTTCCTGGGCACGCGCCTGTTCCGTGACGAGCGCAACTGGCACCGCTTCGGCTGGGCCTATCTGGCGGGGATGTCCATCGTGATCGTCTACACGCTGATCCACCACGCGCAGTTCCACTTCGAGCACGATCCCGCGCACTGGGTGATGAGCCCCTTCTTCAAGGACCACACGAGCTACGGGGCCCTCATCGCCTTCTTCATCCCCTTTGCGGCGATGGCCACCTTCTTCCCGGGCTACTCCCGCACGCGGCGCGGCCTGGCGGGCCTGGTGCTGGCCCTGCTGGTCGCGGGCCTCATCTTCTCCTACACCCGCGCGGCATGGCTGAGCCTGGTGGGGGCGGTGGGCCTCTTCGTGGTGATGCGGCTGCGCATCCCGGTGTGGGCGCTGGCGGCCGTGACCCTGCTGGCTGGCGGGCTCTACATCGTGAACAAGGACCAGATCACCATCGCGCTGGAACGCAACCGCGAGGAATCATCGGACGACCTGGGTGAGCACGTGCGCTCCATCTCCAACATCAGCAGCGATGCCAGCAACCTGGAGCGCATCAACCGCTGGAACTCGGCCATGCGCATGTGGCAGGAGCGGCCCGTGTTCGGCTGGGGGCCGGGCACCTACATGTTCCAGTACGCGCCCTTCCAGGCCAGCGAGGACCGCACCATCATCAGCACCAACTTCGGTGTGCAGGGCAACGCGCACAGCGAGTACCTGGGGCCGCTCAGCGAGCAGGGTGTCTTCGGCATGGGCCTGATGCTGGCCCTGGTGGTGGTGACCACACTCACGTCCCTGCGCCTCTACTACCGCCTCACCGATGGCGCCGACCGCCGCCTGCTGGCCGCCTCCTTCCTGGGCCTGGTGACCTACTACCTGCACGGCGCGCTCAACAACTTCCTGGACACCGACAAGGCCTCGGTGCCCTTCTGGGCCTTCACGGCCCTCATCGTGCTGCTGGACCTGAAGTATCCCGCCGCGCGGAAGGCAGGGGCGGAGGTGAGCGCTACTTGAGCCTGCACGTCAGCACGGCGATGTCGTCCAGGTAGGGCTGGCCGGCGCGGTGGGCCTCGTAGGCCCCTTGCAGGGTGGCGTTGATGTCCTTGGGAGTGGCGGCGTGCAGGTCGCGCAGCAGCTGGTGCAGGCGTTCGGTGCCGAACTCGTTGCCGTGCGGGTCCTCCTGTTCCACCAGGCCATCGGTGTAGCAGAGCAGGGTGCTGCCCGCGGGGATCTCGGCCTCGCCCACCTGGAGGAAGGGCAGCTTCGGCATCATGCCCAGCGCGATGCTGCCGGAATGCAGCGGCGTGATGCCGGCAGGGCCGTGCAGCAGCGGATCGTTGTGGCCGGCGTTCACGAAGCGGATGCGGCGCGCCTGCAGGTCGATGTGACCGATGAAGCAGGTGATGAAGCGCTCGCCCCGGGCGTTGGCCCACACCTTGGCGTTGAGGTCGTGCACCAGGTCCACCAGGTCGGTGGCGTGGCGCACGGAGGCGTGCAGGTTCGCCTGGAAGTTGCTGGTGAGCAGGGCGGCGGCCATGCCCTTGCCGCTCACGTCGGCCACGCAGGCCACGTAGTTGCCATCGTCCAGCGCGATGAGGTCGTAGTGGTCGCCGCCCACCTGGCTGTGGGGCTGGTACCAGGCGTCCACGGCGATCTGCGCATTGTCCGGCAGGGTGGCGGGCACCAGCATGCGCTGCATCTGGCGGGCCAGCTCCAGGTCGCGCAGGTCGCGGGCACGCTGCAGGGCCTCCTGCGCCAGGCGCCGGTTCTCCATGGCCACCACGATGAGGTTGGTGAGCGTCTGGATGAAGTTGAGGTGCTTCACCGTGGGGCTCATGCGCTGCTCCTCCTCGTCGATGTCGCCGATGAGCAGGAAGGCCAGCGGACGGTCCTGGTGGTACACGGGCACGGCCACATCGAAGGCGCCCAGGCTGCCCACGGCCTCGCTGCCGATCACCTGGATGTCGGTGAAGCGCCCGAAGGCCTGCTCGGCGTCGAGGGTGGTGCCATCGGGGTGGCCGAAGCCCAGCACCTGCTCCCAGCGGTCGGTGCGCTCGAAGAGCAGCAGGCGCGTGATGCCGAGGTCCTCGCGGACGATCTTCTCATAGAGCCGCAGCAGCTCCTCGCGCGGGGTGTTGGCGTTGATGGCCTTGGTGACGTCCAGCAGCGCCTTGAGCTGGAATTCCTTCAGCTCGAGCCGCTCCACGATGCGTTCCAGGCGGGCCATCGGGGTCAGTCCTTCAGTTTCTTGTACAGCTCGGGCAGGCGGCCGAGCAGGGCGATCTCGCGCATCTTGGCCTTCCACTCGCCGGCCGGACTGCCGAAGTAGGTGCGGCCGCCTTCCAGCGAGTTGATGAGACCGCTCTGGCCCAGCACCACGGCGCCCTTGCCGATGCGCAGTTTGCTGGGCACGCCCACCTGGCCCCAGAGGGTCACGTTCTCCTCGATCACAACCGCGCCGCTGATGCCCACGTGCGAGGCGATGAGGCAGCCGGGACCGATGAGGGTGTCGTGGCCCACCTGGATGTGGTTGTCCAGCTTGCAGCCGCGGCCGATGCGGGTGTCGGCGCTCACGCCGCGATCGATGGTGCACAGCGCTCCGATCTCCACGTCGTCCTCGATCACCACGCTGCCGCCGGGGGGCATCTTGTCGTAGCCGGTGGGGCGCTTCTTGTAGTAGAAGGGGTCCGCACCGATCACGGTGTTGGCGTGGATGATGACACGGTCGCCGATGGTGGTGCGCTCGTAGATGACCACCCCGGGGTGGATGATGCAGTCCCGGCCGATGGTGACGTGCGGACCGATCACCGCGCTGGGGTGCACCTCGCTGCCGGCGCCGATGTGGATGTCGCTCTCGGCCCAGCCTGCGCGCGGCATGAAGCGGCGCACCAGCGCGTTGTAGTCGCGGCAGGGGTCATCGCTGATGAGCAGGGCCTTGCCCTCGGGCACGGGCACCTCCTTGTTGATGAGGATGGTGGTGGCCGCGCTGTTCAGCGCCTTGTCGTAGTACTTCTCGTGGTCCACGAACACCAGGTCGCCCTCCTCCACGCGGTTGATCTCGTTGAGGCCGGTGACGGGCCTTTCGGTGTGGCCCAGGGCCCTGGCGCCGATGAGCTGGGCCAGGTGTGCGGCGGACTGCGGGGGGGTGAGCTTCACGTGTCGGGGATGTCGTCCAAAGGTAGCTGCGCAACGCATGTCAGCCCGGTGGGTGCGGGTCGGTGTGGTGCCCCCGAAAATGCGGACCCCGCCTCCCAAAGCTGGGGGCGGGGTCCGGTTGTCGTCCTGTTCGGGTGGGCCGCGGTGTGTCGACGTGATAGAACGCGGTGTGTCGACGTGAACGTCGACGTTACTTCTTGACGCGGTCCAGGTAGTCGCCGGTCTCGGTGTCCACGCGGATCACGGTGCCGGCGTCCACGAAGATGGGCACCATGACTTCAGCGCCGGTCTCCAATTTGGCCTGCTTCATCACCTTGTTGCTGGTGTCGCCCTTCACGGCGTGCTCGGCCTCGGTCACGGTCAGTTCCACCACTTTCGGGGGGCGGGCGAAGATGGGGGTGTCGCTCTCGAAGCCGATCTGGATCACCATCTCCTCCTTCAGGAACTTCATGGCATCGCCCAGCAGGTTCACGGGGATGTACACCTGCTCGAAGTTCTCCTGGTTCATGCACACCAGGTTGTCGCCCTCGCGGTAGAGGTATTGCAGTTCGTGCACTTCCACGCGGAGCACCTCCATGGTTTCGCCGCTGCGCCAGCGGTGCTCGTTGAGCTTGCCGTTGCGGATGTTGCGCATCTTGCCCTGGTAGAAGGCGCGCAGGTTGCCGGGCGTGCGGTGCTGCCATTCCATGATCTGGCAGATGTCGCCGTTGAAGCGGATGTAGGAGCCGAT
>CAUJFM010000183.1 GCA_963169595.1 Bacteroidota bacterium
CGCATCCTGCTCAGCAGCCCGCCCCCGAAAGTCATCCACATCCGGCTCGGGAACATGGACATGCGAACATTCCACGCTGCCATTGACAAGTGCTGGCCGGAAGTCCTGGACATGAACGAGACCCACAAACTGGTCGTGGTACACACGGACCGGATCGAGGGGGTGCGGTGAAGCCTAATGCTCCCAAGTTCGTGGATGAAACGGGTGCAATGGTGGCGCTGGCGACGATCTTGACGATGGGAAAGAGATTGGAGCAGGGTTAGAGGCTGTGGGTAGCAGGATCGTTCACTGTCCGCTTGCGGATCGGATACATCCGGTACATTGGTCCTGGGACGATCATGCAGGTCCGTGTGGCACGCGTGGGGTCCCCTACCCGGATAGCGTGCATTTCTCGATGTCGATCGATCAACTTTTCAAGGCCGTCGGATTCAGCCCCAATGCCAACCAGCGTGCAGCCATCCTGCACGAGAATGGCCCCCTCTTCCTCACAGCCGGTCCCGGCTCCGGGAAAACGCGCGTGCTCCTCTGGCGCACCGTCAACCTCATCGTCTGCAAGGGCGTTGCGCCGGAGCGCATCTTCCTGAGCACCTTCACCGAGAAGGCCGCCCATCAGCTCAAGGAAGGACTGCGCTACCTGCTGGCCATCGCCACCAGCAAGACCGGACAGCACTACGACATCAGCGGCATGGCCATCGGCACGGTGCACAGCATCTGCCGGCAGATGATCACCGACCGGCGTTTCGCGCCACCGGGCACGCGGCCGGACCCGGTGGTGCTGCTCGATGAACTTTCCCAGTACTTCCAGGTGAGCCGCCGCGCGTGGAATGCCCTGCTCGCCCCCCTGGGCAAGGAGAAGGCCGAGGACGCACAGCGCTTCCTGAACAAGACCATCGAGGACAGCGATGCGGGCAGCAAGCACCTCGCCGTGCTGAGCGCCATCAAGGCCTTCAACCGCTTCGCCGAGGAGAGCATCCTGCCCGAGCGGGAGTTCGACTGCGACGATGACTGGCAGCTGATCCGCGATGCACACGCGGCCTACATGAACTGGCTGAAGCAGGACGAAGTGCAGAAGGTGGACCTCTCGCTGCTGCAACAGCAAGCGCTCAAGGTGCTGACCGCGCACCCGGATGGGACCAAGCTCTTCGACCACGTGATCGTGGACGAGTACCAGGACACCAACGCCATCCAGGAGGACCTCTTCTTCCACCTCGCAGGGGGCAGCACCAACCTCACCGTGGTGGGCGACGACGACCAGGCCCTCTACCGGTTCCGCGGTGCCACAGTGGAGAACCTCGTGCAATTCCCGGAGCGTAGTGAAAAGCGCCTGGGGGCATCGCCGGTACGCATCGACCTCAACATCAACTACCGCTCGCGCAGCCAGGTGGTGGATGTGTACAACCACTTCATCGAACGGATCGACTGGAGGCGGAACGAAGGCAAAGGCCACTACCGCGTTCAGAACAAGAACATCCAGGCCCACCGCACCGACCCGCTCCCCAGCGTGGTGGTGACCGAGAAGGCCGACAGTGAGACCGTGTATGCCGAACTCGCCGCCTTCATCAAGCAGCTCAAGGACCAAGGCAAGATCAACGACTACAACGAGGTGGCCGTGCTCTTCCCCAGCGTGCGCCCATACAACGGCACGCCGAACGCGGCGGTCACCGGTATGCGTGATGCCTTGCAGCTACACGGCATCCCCGTGTATGCCCCACGCGCCGGGCGTTTCCTGGAGACCGAGGAGGCCACCGTGGTGATGGGCCTGCTCCGCCTCATCATCGGCACGCCGCACGAACCGGAATGGAACAACCCCAGCTACCAGGCCTTCCGCAGCTGGCTGAGCCGCTGCCGCAAGGAGGCGCAAGCCTTTGTGGAGCAGGACAAGCAATTGAAGGCCTTCATCGACGACCGCAAGGCCGAAATGGAGCAGGCCTCCAACGACCTCACCGCCCTGCAGAAGGTGATCCAGAAGAAGAAGTGGGCGCCCACCGACACCTGCACCCTGGACCACGTGGCCGCCCTCACCAAGGCCACCGGCCTCAGCACGCGTGCCATCAAGGCGCTTTCCAGCAAGTACTTCCGTGACCTGGTGGCCAGCCGAGCCAAAGGCCCCGCGCCGCTCTCCCTCACCTACGTGCTCAACCGCACCACCGCACTGGATTGGAACATCCTCGACCTCTTCTACCAACTGGCCGGCTTCAACCCCATGCGCACGTGGTTCCAGCTGGCCGAGGATGGCGACAACAAGGACTACGACGAAGGCCCCATCTGCAACCTCGCGCTCTTGAGCCAGTACATCGGGCGCTACCAGGATGAGTTCACCGCCATCCTCACCGGCTGGTATGCCCAGGAGGAGCGGCTGGCGAACAGCTTCTTCCGCAACTACTGCTACGCGCTCTGGCGCCTGGGCGAAAGTGAATACGAGAACGACGACGACCCCTTCCCCCGCGGCCGCGTGCCCTTCCTCACCATCCACCAGAGCAAGGGGCTCGAGTTCAAGGTGGTGATCCTCGGCAACATGGGGCGCAAGCTCCGCGACCCTTCGCCGCTGGAAGTGGCCGTGCGCGACATGCTCGGCAAGGAAGGCGAACCCTTGGAGCGCCACGCGGAGTTCGATGCCATGCGGCTCTTCTACGTGGCCCTCAGCCGCGCCAAGGACCTGCTGGTGTTCGTGGAGAAGAAAGGAGGACATGTCTTCGATCCCCTCAAGTGCTTCCGCGACCTGGACCTGCCCAAGCTGCACGACCTCGACATCGCCACCCTGCCCCCGGCCACCACGGAGGTGGAGGACATGGGCAAAGCCTACAGCTTCACCGGCGACTACACCAGTTACCTCACCTGCCCGCGCCAGTACATGATCTTCGACAAATACGGCTTCGTGCCCAGCCGCCAGCAGACCCGCCTCTTCGGCCACCTGGTTCACCGCACCGTGGAAGACCTGCATCAATTCCTGATCGCGGAGCGGAACCGCCGCACCGATCCAGCCCGATGAGCGCCAAGAAGAAGCAACCCCAAGGCGACGCCACGGAAGCACGCATCCGCGACTTCTTCGAGCGCAACTACGAGCTGCTCCGCATGGAGAGCGGCCAGGTGCTCACCAACGACCTCAAGCAGGAAGCCCTGAACCAAGTGCTCTTCTACTACCGGAAGATGAAGCACGTGGCCGACAACGTCACCCGCACCGAGGTGCGCCTGGCCCTGCCCGAACAGCGCACCGCACAAGGCCGGCGCTTCACCATCGAGGGCGTGGTGGATGTGGTGCAGGAGGGCGACGAGACCTGGCTGTACGACATCAAGACCCACGACCCGGAGCATGTGCGGCAGCACCCCGGGAGCTACGAACAGCAGCTCAACGTGTACGCCCACATCTGGCAGAACCTGCAGCGCCAGCCGCTCCACCACACGGCCATCATCGCCACGCAATACCCGCGCGCCATGAAGGATGCCTGGCGCCGCAACGACATGGCCGCCTTCCTCTTCGAGTTCGAACGCTGGCAGCCCCTCATCGAACTGCCCTTCGACCAGGGGCGATTGGAGGAGACCCTCGGCAGCTTCGCCGAAGTGGTGGACGCCATCGAGGGCAAACACTTCGCGCCGCGCACCGAGGAAGACCTGGACGGCGGTGGAAAACGCCGCTTCGCCACCCGCGTGTGCCGCAACTGCGACGCCCGCTTCAGTTGCACCAGCTACCGGACCTGGGCGCGCAAGCGCAGCGGCAACGACCGCAGCGCCGCCAAATACTTCAGCGACCCCGTGCCCGATGCCGAGCAGAACGATTGGGTGGACGGCAACCTCGAAACCGCCCCGATCGGCGAATGAGCCCGAACTTCACGCCCGGGAGATCCATCCATGCAGCGCATCTTCATCAGCAGCGTACAAAAGGAGCTGGCGGCCGAGCGCCGTGCGCTGAAGGATTTCGTGCGCAACGATGCGCTCCTGCGGCAGCATTTCGAGGTCTTCCTGTTCGAGGACCTGCCTGCCAAGGACCAACGTACGGATGCCGTGTATCTGCATGAGGTGGACCACTGCGACCTGTACGTGGGGCTGTTCGGCAGGGAATACGGCCACACCGGTACGAACGGGGTTTCCCCAACCGAGCACGAATTCGACCGGGCCGCGATACGGGGCAAAGAGCGGTTCATCTATGTGATGGGCAGCACCGATGAAGGGCGGGATCCACGCATGGCCGCCCTGGTGCGCAAAGCGGGCGAACAACTCGTCCGCAAGCGGGTGGCAAGCACACCGGAACTGACCACCGCGCTCTATGCCAGCCTCATCGACCACCTACAGCGCAGCGGCATCATCCGCCACCTGCCCTACGATGCCAGCGCCTGCCATGGCGCCACGCTGGACGACCTGGACCCCGAGAAGGTGGAGCGCTTCCTGCGTATCGCCCAGCGGGAACGCAACTTCGTGCTGGGCCCCGGCACGCCGGTGCGCGATGTGCTCACCCACCTGAACCTGCTGGACGGCCAACGACCCAGCCACGCAGCGGTGCTGCTCTTCGGCAAGGCGCCGCAGCGGCACATCGGCCTCATCAGCAGCGAGGTGAAGTGCGTACACTTCTTCGGCACCGAGGTGGCCAAGCCGATGCCGGACTACAAGATCTTCAAGGGCACGGTGCTCGAGTTGGTGGATCAGGCCCTGCATTTCGTGATGGACAAGCTGGCCCACGCCGTGGGCACCCGCAGCGAGAGCGTCGCCGCGCCCATCACCCCGGAGATACCGCGCCTGGCCGTGGCGGAGGCCATCGTCAACGCCGCGGTCCATCGCGACTATGCCAGCCACGCCAGCGTGCAGGTGATGCTCTTCGCCGACCGCTTGGAGGTGTGGAATCCGGGCGCCTATCCACCGGAGATCTCCCTGGACGACCTGCGCCGGCCGCACCCCTCCATTCCGCGCAATCCGCTCATCGCCGAGCCGATGTTCCTGGCGCGCTACATCGAAAAGGTGGGCACCGGCACCTTGGACATGATCGCCCGCGCCAAGGAGGCCGGTCTGGCACCACCCGAGTTCAGGCAGAGCGCCGGGCAGGTGGTGCAGGTGCTCTGGAGGCCCGCCATGCAAGACAACATGCAAGATGACGACCTGAGGATCAGCATTTTGCAGGAACTTGCCGGGGCACTCGGAAAACCCACCATGCAAGTCACCATGCAAGCTGCCGTGCAAGTAGCTCGCATGCTTCAACTGGCCTCGGGAACAGAGCAGAGCCGCGATGCCTTGCAAGAGGCCATGGGACTGGCGGACCGCGAGCACTTCCGCAAGCAATACCTGGTGCCCCTGGTGCAGACCGGTTGGCTGGTGCGCACCTTGAACCCACCCAACCACCCCCAGCAACGCTACAAGCTCACCGAGCAGGGCAGAAAATGGCTTGTCCAATACCACACGCTCCCGCAGCCATGACCCCGCAAGCCACCCCGCAAGCCAAGGCGCTGATGAGCAACTCCTTGGCGGAGGCTTGCGGGGTGAGCAACGCAACTACCCCGCAAGCTTCACCCCACCCCAGCTTCTGATCCTCGCATGTCCCACACCCGTCTCCGCCCCTCCTTCTCCTTCACCGACGAAAAGCTCGCCGAGCTCAAGCGCATCGCCCCCGAAGCCTTTGCCGATGGCCGGGTGAACTGGGACACCCTGAAGGAAGCCCTGGGCGAACACGTAGACGATGAAGGCGCCGAGGCCGAGCACTTCGGCCTGAACTGGCCCGGCAAGCGCGAAGCCCGCCGCATGGCCGGCAGCCCCAGCAAGGGCGCCCTGCTGCCCCAGCCCGGCAAGGGCGTACACGAGGAGAGCACCCGCAACGTCTTCATCGAAGGCGAGAACCTCGAAGTGCTGAAGCTGCTGCAGAAGGCCTACGCCGGCCGGGTGAAGATGATCTACATCGACCCGCCCTACAACACCGGCAACGACTTCGTGTACGAGGACGACTTTGCCGAGCCGCTGGAGGAATACCTGCGCCGCACCGGGCAGGTGGACGAGGAGGGCCGCCCCACCACCACCAACAC
>CAUJFM010000184.1 GCA_963169595.1 Bacteroidota bacterium
GACCTCTCCGGCAACAAGCTGAAGGAACTGCCCGCCTGGCTGGCCGAACTGCCCAACCTGCAGGAACTGCGCGTTTCACGCAACCGCTTGGTGCTGTTCCCCGAGGTGGTATGCAAGCTCACCCACCTGAAGCGGCTCGACCTGAGCCACAATGCGCTCACCGGGCTGCCCAAGTGCATGGGCGACCTGAAGGAACTGGTCTCCCTGGACCTGTGGAGCAACGACCTGGCCGAGTTCCCCGAGGAGCTTTCGGGCATGACGGCCCTGCGGTTCCTGGACCTGCGGGCCATCCAGTTCGAGGAGCCGGAGATGGACCACATCCAGAACCTCCTTCCCCGCGTCAAGGTGTTCTTCAGCCAGCCGTGCAACTGCGGCATGTAGGCCGAAGGCGACCGACCACGAGCAGCCACCCCTCCGCGTGAACTGGACCCTGATCGAAGCCCTGGCCGCCGGTGGCAACCTGGCCTACACCGTGCTGATGCTGTACGAGCGCCGCGTGGGCTGGCTCTTCGGCATTGGCGCATCCGCGCTGGGCATGGCGCTCTTCCTGCACCAGCAGGTCTACGCCCAGGTGCTGCTCAACGGCTTCTACATGGTCATGGGAGCCTATGGCTGGTGGTCATGGGGCAAGGGCGACAACGGCGAGCTGCCCATCAGCCGGCGGCCCCTGCCCTTCCATCTGGCCATCATCGGCCTGGGAACGGTCCTCACCGTGAGCCTCGCTCTGGGCCTGAAGTTCCTGCCCGATGCCCGGCACACGGGCCTGGATGGCTTCGCCACGGCCTTCAGCCTGCTGGCCACCTGGATGCTGGCCCGCAAGGTGCTGGAGAACTGGGCCTACTGGATCGTGGCCGATGCGGTGGCCATCGTGCTCTACTCGTTGATCGGGCTCTGGTGGTACGTGGGGCTCTACGTCATCTACGTGGGCCTGTCCACCTCGGCGCTGGTGCGCTGGCACCGCAGCTGGAAGGCGGCTCAGGGCTGACCCACCGGCGGCAGGTCGCCATGCTCCCGCTTCAGCGGCCGCTCGTAGAAAGTGATCGTGAGCAGCAGGAAGAAGAGCAGGTACTGGCTGTCCTCGATGGGGATGGTGTTCATGCGGATGCCCAGGTTCTCCGCATTGTTGTACCACACGATGGGCTCATCCAGCAGCCAGCCGGTGAGGATGCCGTTCACCAGGAAGAAGGGGATCAGGCTCACCGCGTAGCCCAGGTAGAAACGACCCAGGTAGGGGCTCTTCAGCACGAACACATGCAGGGCCAGCATGGCCGCCGTACTGAGGAAGGTGATGGCCGTGTAGATGCGGTCGATGTGGAGCATGCCGACCACGAGCAGCACCACGATGAGGGCGATACTGAGGGGCCGGGCCACCTTGCCGAGCACATCGCGCCGCACGTAGTAGCGCAGCGCCTCGTAGATGAACACGCAGCTGTAGGGCACCACCAGGAAGAAGAGCCATTCCTCGATGGGCAGATGGAACAACTTGGGACCGGTGAGGTAGCGCGGGTTGAAGCCCCACACCCCATTGGCCGTGAAGATGGCGTCCCAGATGATGAAGACGGTGGCCATCACCGCGATGCCAACGAAGAGCCCCGGCCACTTGCGCCAGTACTGCAGCTTGGGCTCGAAGCTCCGCAGCAGGGGGAACGAGAGCGTGAAGAGGTCCAGGCCCAGGTAATAGTAGTGCTCCATCACACAGCGCCCAGTACAAGGTTGAGCCCCGCAAAGAAAAGCACCTGCGCTGCGAGGACGTAACGCGCCACCGGATTCTCGCGCCGCACCGGCAGCAGGAAGAAGAGGGTGAAGAACACGGCGCTCACCAGGCCCCAGGCCACGTAGTTCTGCACGGGCACGGTGGTCTGCTCCCAGTTCCAGAAGCCCAGGTGGATGGCCACCGGCTCGATGAGCAGGTCCAGGGCCACCATGGCCAGGCTGCCCAGCACCATCTTGACCCACACCGGCAGTGACGTGCGGGAAAGCGGCACCCCCACGGCGAAGACGAGCATGCTCCAGTTGAGGCCGATCAGCAGCGGCACGTTCAGCAGCTTGACGCCGAGCACGTCGCCATACTGGTACTCGCCGAACACGCGGCCGGTCCATACGCCCAGCACCTCCACGAAGTAGCCGAGCGCGCCCACCACGAAGGCGAACAGCACCGTGCGCCGATCGAGCTTGGCGAAGAGGGCCATGGCGGCGGCCGTGAGCAGCAGGTTCACCGGGGTGAGGGGCACCACCCAGGGAGCGAGCGGAGTGGCCAGGGCAACGAGGCCCACCAGGTGCAGGATGAGGACCAGGCCGATGCCGTGGCGGTGATCAAGGCGTTGGACGAGCGTTCTCATGCGGGTGTGCGGATGGGTCGGCGACGCACCGCCGGCACCGTGGCCGTGGCAATGCGTGCGCTGAGGAGGGCGAGCGGGATGCCCCCGCCGGGATGCACGCTGCCGCCGCAGAAATGCAGTCCCTTCACGCGGGGATGGTCGTTGGGGTGGCGCAGGAACGCGGCCCACGGCGAGTTGCTGCTGGTGCCGTAGAGCGAACCCTGGTGGCTGGAGGTGCGTGCAGCGATGGTGCGGGGATCCAGCACATGCTCCACCGCGATCAGCGGGCCCAGGTCGATGCCGAGTGTGCGACGCACCTTGTCCATCACGGCACGGCGTGCCCGGTCGATGGTGGCCGCATCATACTGGCCCACATCGCGGGGCGCATTGATCATGGTGAACCAGTTGGCGCAGCCCTTCGGCGCATCGCCCAGTGTGTGCTTGCTGGTGATGTTGATGTAGACCGTGGGGTCGTGGTACAGCTCCAGCTTGTCGAAGAGGTGTGCGAACTCGTCCTTGTAGTCGTTGCTGAACAGGATGTTGTGCAGCCCCAGTTCCGCGTGGTCGGCCTGCACACCCCAGTAGAACACCAGGGCACTGCTGCTGCGCTCCTGGCGCAGGGTCCGTTCGGGGGCCTTCAGGTCGGGAAGCAGCTTGCGGTAGGTCGGCACCACGTCCATGTTGCTCACCACGACATCGGCCGAGTACCGTTCACCGCGGGCCATTACACCGATCACCTTCCGCTTGCGGTCATCGAGCAGGATGCGTTCCACCGGTGCCTGGAAGTGGAAGCGCACTCCCAGGTCCACCGCGAGGAGATGCAGCGCCTTGGTGATGCTGTACATGCCGCCCACCGGATAAAAGGCGCCCTGACCGTGCTCCAGGCCCGGTATCATGCGCATGAGGCCCGGTGTGCGGTACGGGTCGCTGCCGTTGTAGGTGGCGAAGCGGTCGAAGAGCTGTACGGCCTTGGGGTTGTCGCCCAATGTGACCCGGTTCACCCGGTCCAGGCTTTGGAACAGCTCATTCGGTCTCACGGAGGTGAGCGCCTGCAGGAAGCCGCCCTTCAACAGCTCCCCCGTGCGGTGCAACGAATGCTCCAAGAAGGTCCGCCCGGTGCTGGCCAGCAGGACCTGCGCGCGTTGCAGATGCTCCAGCACCCGCGCCTGTGGCACACGGAGCTTCTCCTCCAATTCCTGCGCGAAATGCCGGGGATCGCACCAGCCGGTCACCCGGGTGCCGTCCTCCCAGAAGTAGCGGTTGGCCTCCTCCAGCTTGATGTAGCTGAAACGGCCGGTCATGCCCACACCGGCCTCACGGAACAGGTCCTCCACCAGGTCGGGCCGGGTGAAGAGCGAAGGGCCCATGTCGAACCGGTAGCCGCTTTCCGAGAGCTCGGCCAGTTTACCGCCCGGTGTGGCGGCCGCCTCAAAGACCTGCACATCGTGGCCCTTCCGTGCGAGCCGGATGGACGCCGCGAGGCCTGCGACCCCTGAACCGATGATGATGGCCTTGGACATGGCGCTCGGAGAACACTTCGGCCACCGCGATCGTTCGATGCGTATGCACCAATCCGGCCGGCACGTCACCCTTTCCTTCTTCCGCTACGCGGGCAGGGAGCGTATATGGGGCATGCGCCAGATGGCCGAGATGCGCCGCCCCCTGCAGGCCGTAAGGGGTCTGGGGTTCTTCAAGCTGCTAGGCACCGGAGGCGGAACAGGCTATGACTTCTGGCCCGACCTCGGCACCTACGGGCTGCTCGGCGCTTGGGAACGCCGGGAGCACGCGGAGGCCTTTCACGCCACACATCCGGCCCACCGGGCCTTCCTGGACCATGGCCAGGAGGTGTACACCCTGCACCTGACGCCGTACATGAGCCGCGGAGCCTGGAGCGGGATCAACCCCTTCATGACCGGCGCGCCCTCCGTTGAAGGCCCCCTGGCCGTGCTGACCCGCGCCACCATCAAGGCCCGCTTTGTGATCCCCTTCTGGCGCAGGGTCGCCGGTGTGGCGCGCTCGCTGGAGGGCCGTGAAGGGCTGCTCTTCACCAAAGGCATCGGCGAACTGCCCTGGGTGGAGCAGGCCACCTTCAGCGTGTGGCGCTCGGAGCAGGACATGATGGCCTTCGCCTACGCACGCGGCCAAGCCCACACCGAGGCCGTGGCCCGCACCCGCCAGGCGCAGGGCTTCAGCGAGGAGCTCTATGCCCGGTTCCGGGTGGTAGGCACCGAGGGCACCTGGAAGGACGGCGATCCGGTATTGGGCATCCCTGCGCCTTCCCGCGTCATGGCTTGACGAACGAGCCGCTCCAAGCCTGCTGACCGGAGGCGATACGGATGGTGTAGCCGCCACTGGCCAGCCCGCTCACATCCAGCCGCAACCGGTCACCCTGCCGCTGAACAGGCACGTTCATCCGACGACCTGCAGCATCCAGCACACCCACTGTGGCCTTGACCAGATCGGCATCCTGCACTTGGACGAAAAGCTCATCAGTGGGGGGCATCGGGAACAGCTCCAGACGGCCCATGGCCGGGGCCTGCGGCACACCCGTAGCGAGGTCCAGCTCCGCGATGTGGACCAGCGCCTGCCCCATGTTCGCCGTGAACGCTCCTGCCATCACCAGGCGATCGTCGCGCACCAGCAACTGATGCACCGGGGCATCGAGCACCGCCAACGGGATGGGCTGGCCGATGGCATCCAGCCGCGCCAGATTGTTGCCGTAGATCAGGATCTGCTGTACCTGGAACCGGCCACCGAAGTAAAGCTCCTCCCCGTGCATGGCGATCGCGTCGATGTAGGCGGGCTGTCCGTCCTCCGGGATGTAGTACTCGTGGTCCGGCAGCAGCAGCTCCCAGGAGGATCCACCGGCAACGATGCGGGCTGCACCGAAGGTGGGCAGGATGTTGGCGTACAGATCGCCGCCCGCGTAGAGGGTGCCATTGATGTTGCGCAGCACGCGCACCGTGCTGTTCAATCCGTCCGCCAACTGGCCCCACTCGTTGCCTTCCAGTTCGGCCACGTGCAGCACAGCAGGCGCCGAAGCGCCCTCCAATGCGGTGAAGGCCCCGGCCGCCACGAGCACACCGTTGTGGGAGCCCAGGGCGAGTACAGGGCCGTTCAACGCGCTGCCCACCGGGACCCAATCCGCACTCGAACGCCGCTTCACCACATCCGTGGAACCCGCGAAACCCACTTCCTCACCCGCGGCATACAGCACGCCATTGAGCACATGCAGGGCATGGATGCGCGGGCTCTTCCCTTGGAACACTGTGCTGAAGGTCCAGGAACTACCATCCCAACGTGCCAGGTCGTTCACCCCGTCCAGCTGCCAGCCGCCCACGTAGAGATCAGTGCCCAGCACGGCCGCACAGGTCACCTCACCGCCGAGACCTGCGCCCATGGGCACGTAGGACGCACCGTTCCATCGCACCACCTGCTGCGCCGGGATACCGCCCGCCTGGGTGAAGTACCCACCGAGGAAGAGATCGCCATTGGGAAGCTCCACCACCACCTTCACCGGCCCATTGGTACCACCACCGATCGGGTTGAACGGGAGTGGTTCGGGCGGATAACCCGGTTGGATCCACGCCAGCTCAGGGGCCGTGAAGCCATGGGCCGAGGCCCAATCCGCGATCTCCGGCCAGTCCATGTCCAGCACATAGGCCAGCTCCATTTCGCGATCGATTCGCTGTGCGAGGTCCGCGTGACCACTGGCGATCATCAAGTGGCCCACCGCGCAGGGCGTACCGTAGGGATCGATGAAGACCGGGTTCCGCTGGGGCACCACGTGGTTCCGGGGGAAG
>CAUJFM010000185.1 GCA_963169595.1 Bacteroidota bacterium
CTGCCCGCGACCAAGGGGACCAGACCATCCTGCTCCGTCAACGGGATACCGGCCAAGGGGTCCGCATTGATCAACAATCCTCCCGGCACCGCTGCGCTTCCGCCATCATTGTTCACGCCGCCCACGATGCTTCCGTCCGTATCCTCGGACTTCATCACGCCACGGCGCTGGTTCGAAGCAGCGCCCATTGCCAGCCATGAATCCAAGGCAGCGGTACCCTCATCCAATGCACCGTTCTGGACCAGGTGACCATAGGTCCTTCCGCGGTCCAGGTGGTTGAAGAAAGGTGCGGTGCTGGCCACCCGCAGCTCGTGGTTGGCATCCCCATAAACGGCCCTGAGGGCACAACCGTCGCAGAGGTCCAGATAGACCCGGTAGGTGCGCGATCCGGCCGGCAGTCCTCCGCCGGTCCCATCGGTGGCATCGATGGTGTCGCTCACGTAGTAAACCTCCACGATGACATCCTCGATCGCGTTCTGTGCAACGACCACTTGGCCAATGGGCAGGCACATCGCCGCGACCCTCACGGCTCGGAAGAGTGAACGGATGATCATCGGATGGTGTAGGCAAGGGTGAGGAGATACTCGGTACCAAAGGCGAACCGGTCGAAGTCGCCGACGTAGCCCTGTTCGAAGCGGTAGGTGCGACGCTGAGGGGAATTCAGCAGGTCACGCACCCTGAACAGGACGTTCCAATGTCCCCCGAAGCGCTTGTTCAGCGTGATGTCGATGAGGTGCCGTGGCATCTCGTAGGCACGGATGCCAGTGGGGTCCAGTTCCGCATTGGTCACGGCCAGTTTGGGACCCTGCACGTTGTACGACACGCTCACGGTCAGCTTCAGGCTGTCCGCCATGTAGCTCATCGTTCCATTCAGGATGTAGGGGGCCTGGCCGAACATCGGTGTCTCGTAACGCACTTCCTGCCCATCCAGCTGGGTCACGAGCTCGGAGCGGGAGTTCATCAGCGTGAGGTTCCCACGCAGTTCCAGGTTGCGGAGCAAGCGCTTTCGGCCCCCGACCTCCATGCCGAGCACCTGGCTGGATCCCGCATTGCGCCACGTGAAACCTCCTTGCGCGGTCTGCAACAGCTCAATATGATCGACGAAATACTTGTAGAAGCCGCTGATGCTGACATTGTCGCCGGACTCGAAGAACCGTTCCAGGCGGACATCGTAGTTATCGATGCGTGTCATCCTCAGGTCGGGATTGCCATAAACAGGGGCCTGCAACAGGTAGTCGTACAGCTGCACCACGCTGAACTCCCGGAAGCTGGGTCTGCTCAGCGACCGGAAATAGCTGAGGCGCAGGTTCAAGGGCTGCTTCTCGATGGGCCTGAGCTTGAGGATGAGGTTGGCGCTCGGAAGCAGGTCCCATTGTTCGATGGTGCCCGGCACGGCTGGCTTGGGTTCCGGTGCGGATGCTCCGCCGATGGCCAGGTCGCCGACCGTACCCCGGATGGGATCATCGGCCGCCACGCCCTTTTCGTGGAAGTCACGGATGTCGGAAACGAGGTCCGTATGCTCCGCCCGCAGACCACCTGCCACACGGATACGCTCGGTGAAGCTGTAATCGGTCATGGCATAGGCGGCAGCCACATTCAGGATGCCGATGTCATTATCCTTGAAACTGCCGAACGGGGCGTAGAGTGACACGAAACGTCCATCCTCTCCCATGCGGAACCTACTTGCATCCTCCCATTGGGAAGGGCCCGGTGCTCCCAGCACTTGATAGTAGTTCTGGTCGTTGGTGCGCTGGTTCCAGCGGTAAGCCCCGCCGAACTTCAGCTTGCGCACCTTGTTCTCGCGGTCTCCCAATGGCCGCTCAAACCCCAGGCGTGCATCCAAGAGCTCCTCGTTGAGGAAGCGGAAGATGCGTCCCGGGGGACGTAGCGCACCATCCACATTGTCGATGCTCTCCCCTGGTGCCGGCATGATGTACTGGACCACCTTGAAGTCGAGCACATCGCGGTCCCCATCGGTGTAGGACACATCCGCGTTCACCGTGAGGTTGAGGGCCGGAATGAGGTGCTTGCTGCCGTACTGGTAGACCCACATCCGCCGCTGTTCCCAGAACTGCTCCTCGCTGACGAAGGTCTCGCCGCTCACGGTGGGATCGAGGAAGACCAAGTGGCGCGCGTTGTTCTGGCCGAGCACGTTGCCCATGGCCATCAACGAGAAACTGTTGTTCCGGTCCAGTTTGAAGGAGATGTTGCCCAGGGCATTCCAACCACTGCTCACCACGCTGACCCGTTGATCGCCCTTCCTGTTGAAGGTGTCACCGGGGTTCTCATCCTCGAACCGTTCGATGGTCCTCAGGATCGTGCTATGCTCGTCGTTCTGGGTCTCGGTGGAATAGCGCAGACCGAGAAGGAAGCCCAACTGACGGGGTTCCTTTCGCTTCTTGAAGACATCGATCTGGTTGCCGATGCTCAGGTTCATGTTCAGGTTGGGAGAGCCCGTTGTGCTTCCAACGCGCCATCGGCTGTTGTCCCAACTGGTGTTCAAGGTCTCCAGTCCACCATTGAAGATCGGCGAGAAGTAAGCGAGGTCATAGATACCGTTGTAGGCGTTCACCGCAGCCTGCACCGCATTCGCATCATAGAGCAAGGCAGGGGGCAACAGCCCGAGCTGGGTCAGTGCCAGATGCTGCTGCGTGTTGGTCGTCACCATCTGACCACCCTGTGTGTTGAAGCCTGGCGTGGCTGATGTGATACCGTAGCCGTTCAGATAGGAACCCAGCCCGAGTACCGACAATTGCTGGTGCAGGCTCGGATCGATGAACAGCGGATAGTCCTCCACCCGGGTGGGCACGCCATCCGGTATGGCACGAAGCCCATCATCCCGACCCAACCAGTCCGTTCCGCTCGCTTGGGAACTGACGATGGTCCTACCTGTGCTGTTCGGGTTGTACCCCACTGTGGTGGCCACGCTCACCTGCAGCCGATCGGGGTAGTCGCTTGTGTTCATGCTCAAGTAGGCACCAGCCCAATCCGCCGGCAGGTCCGGTGTGAGCGTCTTGGTGATGACGATGTTGTCCATGAGACCTGTGGGGAACAGGTCCAGCCGCAGGTTGTTGGTATAGGGGTCCAGCGTTGGTACCCGCCCGCCATTGATGGTCGTGACGAGATACCGGTCGGCGAGGCCGCGAACCGTAACGAAGGCACCCACCGTGCTGACGCCCGACACCCGCTTCACGGCCGCCGCGGCATCGGCATCACCTGTCTTGAGCATGGCATCACGAGAGATGAAGTCCAGCGCAGCGGGTGCGTTGCTCTTCATGCGGTCCAGGTAGGTATCGCTGCCCCGGCGCGCCTTCGCCTGCACCTCGAACTCCTTGATCTGCACGCTCTTCTCCCCGAGCGTCACGTTCTGCACCTTCACCTCTCCATTGGACAGGGTCACCGTCACCTCCTTCGCCTCGAACCCGATGAAGGAGAACACCACCACCGTGGGTGCGCTGCTGAAAATGCCCAGGCTGTAGCGTCCATCGAGGTCGGTGACCACACCCTGGCCCGGATCGCTCTTGAGCACCACCGTGGCACCGATGAGCGTCTCCCCGTTCGGATCGGACACGGTACCGCGCAAGGTGCCCTGGGCCATGGCCATCATACCCGACAACAACAGCAGAAGTGCGAGAAGGGACCGGTGAAGCATGATGAACGCGCGGAAATGGTGCGCGAAACTGCCCCGTTGCAAGGATGGACATGTTAATCCACCTTCATCAATGATCTTCCGGAACGGTAAGCCAGGTGAAATGATCCTCACCCTGTTAATGCCGATCTATCAATTCATTAGGTCTTGCCCCAGCACCGGTGCAGCATTGAGACTGCCTCTAGTTTCGCGCCCTGCCCATCGCATCGGTCATTCCCGGCGATGCACTTCCATGAGCGTCCTCGTGTTCGACCAAGGTGATGCGGACTACCTCCGCTGGATCGCCGACCACCCTCGCGGATACGTGATCAACACCAAGCGGCTGCCGCATCAGGCCGTATGCATGCTGCATCGCGCTGATTGCCCGCACATCAAGAGCCTGCGGAACGCGGATGCGCAAGGCAGTTTCACGGAACATGGCTGGATCAAGCTGTGCTCCATGGACCTGCGCGCGTTGATCACCGAACTGCCTCGGCGCAAGACCGCACCGTTGATCAATGTGACCCATTGCAAAGCCTGCAATGTCCTGCGGCAGGAGATCGTGATCGAGCGGCATGCACTACAGCCACCGCCGCATGAGGTCAACACCATCACATTGACCATCGATGCGTTGGAGCAGGACCCACTTGCCCGTGCTCAATGCATCGAACGGCACGGGGCGCATTGCGCCGTGTGCAACCTGGACATGGGCATGCGGTACGGCCAGCTCGGAGAGGGCTTCATCGAGGTCCATCATCAATACCGCTCCACCGCGCCCTGGATGCCGGAGGACGGCGACCCGGTGCGCGACCTGGTCCCCGTTTGTCCGAACTGCCACGCCATGCTGCATCGTGGTCGTGAACTACCGCTGACCGTGCAGGAACTGAAACGCGCCATGCAGCGCGTGGTGGCCCGCCGCAACGACATGCTGGAGTATTGAGGGCCGCCTTGCCCAGCCGCGTAGCAGCCACTACCTTGGGGACCGACAACGCAGACCATGGCAAAGACCAAGAAGACCAAGAGCGCCGGCAAGCGCACGGCCAAACAGGCGGATGAAGGGTTCCCCATCATGCACAGCCGCTGCGTGGTGAGCACCGACCCTCCCGGCAATGGCACCGGTGCCGTGTACCTGATCGAACTGCACTATCAGCGCAACGAGGACATCGTGTTCGTGGACATCCCGCTGGACACGGCCCAGGAGTTCATTGCGGCCGCCACCCTGCTGCAGACCGGTCGTGCGGTATACTATCCGGCGAACAAGGAGATCGCCGTGGAGCGCTGGAACCTGGAGACGATCACGCCGATCGTGGCCAGCAGCCGCAAGCACTGAGGCGCGCGCCTCAGGCGTGCACCGCCTCCTCCACCACGGCTGCGGGCGCGTTGGCCATGCAGCTGCGAATGCCTTTGTCGCGGCCCTGGGCCGAGGCATAGCCCTCGCTGGTGCCGATCACCTGTCCGTTCGCCGCCTTGAGGTTGAACCAGTGGCCGCTTTCGCTCTGGCGGCGCTCATAACGCTCATCGTAGCGGGCGTTCTCCTTCACGCTGTCGATGCCGTTCTCGGCACCCGCCCGGGTGGTGTATCCCTGGCTGCGCAGGATGATCTCCCCGTTGTCCGCCCGCAACCGGAACCGGAACTGGCCCCGTGCATCCGTGTAGAGTTGGAACCTGCCCATGGCCTTGCCTGCAATTAGGACCTGAAGGTAGGGGCATGCCAGGCCAGGCCATGTTAAGCCAAGGTTATTTCACACGAAGTGGGGAGGGGACGATGGATCGGGACGGACCGTTATCTTGTGGTCCACCACCGAACCTTCACCCATGAACAGAACCTCCACCCTGCTTGCCGCAGCTGTCCTTTGCGTCAACACCTGGGCAGCCACGGGCGGCCCCGATGCATACGGCTACCTCTGGAAGGACAGCAACGAGCCCGATGGCCCGGTCTTCAATTGGATCGACATCACCAACACCGGCACGCTCGTGACCGGACTTGGCGACGACAACCGCATAGGCCCCTTCGTGATGGAGACGGACATGCCCTTCTATTGGTACGGTCGCAAGCTGTTCTGGGTCGGCAGCAACGGCTACATCGCGTTCAATGGTGTCGGCAACCTGGCCTCGCCTTTCCCGGCGATCCCCACCGCCGGGGGAGTGAACGACCACTTGGCCGCCCTGGGCAGCGACCTGAACTTCTCCGGCGTGGGCAATCCGGGCCGTTGTTATTGGTACGATGAAACGGACCGCACCATCATCTCGTGGGTGGGCGTTCCGTTCTGGTCGCCATCCGCACCAAGCTACACCGGCAGCAACAGCTTCCAGATCATCCTGGACAAGACGGACAGCACCATCACCTTCCAATACCTGCAACAGACGGGGCTTACGCAGAACAACGACCTGGTGATCGGCATCGAGAGCGTGGCGGGCAGCATCGGCCTGCAGCACAGCAACGATGTCTACCCGGCCACCAACTACGCCATCCGCTTCTACATGCCTCCCTCGAGCACTTTGGAAGTGAAGGATGCCACGGTGAACTGGAGCACGGCCGTGGGCAGTGGCGGCGTGTTCCGCAGCCGCAATGGAGCGCCCTTTGCCATGATCGCCAACGTGTCCAACATCGGCAACACGAATGTCGGCGGGTTCAACGTACAGGGGCAGATGCTCAATACCTCCGGTGCCGTGCTGGTGAGCGACCAGACCTCGATCGGCAACATCCTACCCGGTTTGGACACCACCTTCACCTACAGCACCTTTTTCGCCCCCACCACGGCGGGGACCTACCGCTACCGCAACACCATCAGCGGCATCACGGGTGAACTGGTGACCACCAACAATGAACGGACCCATGAAGTGGTGGTGGTGGACACCACGACCGCCACGCACGACCTGAACTTCCATGGCGCCACGGATGACGGGGCCGGCCTGGGCTGGAACGGTGGCAATGGCGGCATCGGCGTTCGCATCGTGCCGCCCTACTACCCGGCCTATGTGACGCACTACACCATCCGCATCGCCAGCAACACGGGCAATGTGGGGTACACGCTGAAGGTGTACGATGACGATGGTCCGGGCGGCCGTCCGGGCACATTGCTCGACTCCCTGAACATCGCACCGGCACAGGCCACCGCGGGCAACCAGGTCTTTACGCTGAACGCACCGCTCACGGTGACCAGCGGGGCCGTGTACGTGCAGTGGTACATGCTGGGGGCCAACATCAACATCGCCCAGGACATCACCCCTCCCTTCAGCCTGCAGACCTACGAGGTGCTCGACAACATCTGGGCCGACTACCGCGACCGCGAGACCGCCGACTTCTTCCTGGGACTGCGCCTGTCGCAGGTGCCTGTGTTCGATGTGGGCTGCACCGGTTTCTTCGGACTGCAGGAGGGCCAGGACATCGGTGCCCAAACGGCGGTGCGGGCCTGGGTGACCAACTTCGGCAACCAGCCAGTGACCACCTTCAACGTGAAGTACCGCTTCGGCAACGGCCCGGTGAGCACCCAGACCTACAACGGAACGGCGATCGCGCCCGGCGGACAGACCCTGGTGACCTTCAGCAACTACCTCGTGCCCACGGCCGATGCCAGCGATGACCTGTGTGCCTGGAGCGAGCTGGTGAACGATGCGAGCGCCACCAACGACACCACCTGCGTGCAACTGCAGACCTGGGTGGGCCTGGCCGAACGGTCCCTGCTGCCCGTGACACTGGCCCCGAACCCTGCGGTCGACATCACCATGTTGAACGGACTGCCTGCCGGCACCTGGGACCTGCGCATCGTGGACGCAACGGGACGCATCGTGCTGCAACAGCGCCTGGTGGCCCATGGATCGCCAGTGACCCTGCCCCTGGCCGGCATGGCCGAAGGCACCTACCACCTGCGGATCGGCAATGAGGCCGCGCAGTGGAACGGGGCCCTGGTGCTCCGACGCTGAGCCACCCCGGCCGCAACGGTTAACTTTGTGCGCCCCTTCCCTGAAGCCGGGAAGGGGCGCTTCGCTTCACCCCATGACCCGCAACACCATCCTGCTCCTTGTCTGGAACGTGCTCCTCACCGTGCTGGTGGGCTGGGCCCTGCTCCGCCCCACCTCCAACACCGCCAGCACTGCTTCGACCCACGCAACGGACGCGGCCGAAGGCGATGTGGTGGCCGTGGTGCCCAGCGTGGTGCGCGACAGTGCCGCGCTGAAGGACGCCCGCATCGCCTACTTCCGCATGGACAGCCTGCAGAAGCGCTACGAGCTGATCAAGGACAAGGATGTCAGTTTCCGCAGCGAGGGACGCAAGCTGGAAAGCTCCATCCAGCAGCAACTGCAACGGGCCCAGCAGCGCTACGCCGAACTGATGAACAAGGACCACACCTACAGCACGCAGGAGGAACTGCGCCGCGATGAGGCGGAAGTGCAGGAGCTGGCCATGAAGGTTCAGCAGTTGCAGGCCGAGGGTGAGGAACAGCTGGCCCGGCTGGAGGCCCGCATCCTGCAGGAGATCAGCGATGAGCTCAAGTCCTATCTGGAGGAGTACAACAAGACTGCCGGGTTCGACTACATCTTCAGCGTGCAGAACGGCGGGCAGATCTGGGTGGGGAACGAACAGCTTGACATCACGGATGACCTGGTGAACGGTCTGAACGCGCGGTACCGCGCCGGCAAAAAGCCGAAGCCATGATGACCGGCGACCTGTTGGCGGCCAAGCGGCGCGAGAACATCGCGAGCTATGTGATCAGCATGTGGCACATCGAGGACCTCGTACGCGCCTGCGGATTCAACGTGGACCTGCTGCTGGAACGCCTGCTGCCTGATGGCACGCTCACCCAACAGGAAGTGGAGGCCACGCGCGGCTGGTATGCGGGTATCATGCACCGCATGCAGCAACAGGGCCTGGAGCGCAGCGGGCACCTGCAGGAGGTGGAGGAGGTGATCAACGAACTGGAGTACTTGCATCAGACCCTGGCGGATGTGCTCCACGATGAGGACTATGAGCGCCTCCTGGCCGCGGCCAAGCCGGGCATTGAAACACTGCAGCGCCAGGCCGGTGAGGACGCCACTGGTACCGTGGACACCTGTTTCACGGCCGTGTACGGCGTGATGCTCCTTCGTGCCAAGGGAAGCCCGGTGAGCGAGGGCACGCTGGAAGCCGAGGCGGCCATCCGTCGGCTGCTGGAGCGCCTTTCCCTGCACTACCGGCAAATGCGGAAACTACCCGGCGTGAGCATGAACTGACCGTCCGGCGTGGTACGGTACTTGCCGATCCTGTTCACCATGCGTCCGCTCCTGTTCCGCAGTACGTTCATCCTCCTCGCCTGTGCGGGGATGCTGCGCGCACACGGTCAGTCAACGGTGCAGACCGGTGGTGGCCGGGTGGAGATCCTGAACGCGGACGCCCTGCGCTTCGACCAGCAGGTGGGCGGTGCCCAGCGGCTCAACGGCAACGTGCGGCTGCGCCATGGCAATGCCCTGATGTACTGCGATAGTGCCCATGTGCATCCGGACCAACGGGTGGATGCCTTCGGCCAGGTGCGGATCGAACAGGGCGACAGCCTGCGCATCACGGGGCAGCGTCTCACCTACCTCGGCGCGGAACGCACCGCCCACATGGAAGGGGATGTCCGCCTGAACGACCGCAGCATGGAGCTGTCCACGCCGGCGCTCGACTACGACATGCGTCAGCGCGTGGGTGTGTACAGCGCCGGTGGCCGCATCGTGGACCTGCGGGAAGGCAACGTGCTCACCAGTGGCAAAGGCCAGTACCTCGCTGCCAGCCGCCGCTTCATCTTCAGCCGCCAGGTGCGGTTGGACCACCCCGAGCGCACGGTGACCTGCGACACCATGCACTACACCACCACCACGGGGATCACCGAGTTCATGGGGCCCACCGTGATCACCCAGGGCAACACCGTGATCCGCACCACACGCGGCACCTATGACACGCGCAACGACCGCACGCGTCTCTCGCGCCGCTCCAGCATCACGCAGAAGGAGCGTGTCCTGGAGGGGGACAGCCTGCGTTACGACCGGCGCACGGGCATCGGGCTGGCCTGGGGCCACGTGGAACTGGTGGACAGCGGCGGCGACCTGCGGGTGCATGGCCACATGGCCCAGTACCGTTCCATCGAACAGCGCGCCTTCGTCACGGGCCGCGCAGAACTGGTCATGCGCATGGGCGAGGACACCCTCTACCTGCATGGCGACACCATCTTCACCGACACCGGCGACAGCGGACGACGCATCACCGCGCGGCGCAACGTGCGTTTCTTCCGCCACGACCTGCAGGGACTTTGCGACACCCTCGTCTACGCCGATGCGGACAGCGTGATCCACATGCACCACCTGCCCGTGCTGTGGAGCGGCAACGACCAGATCACCGGCGACAACATCCGCATCGCCCTGAAGGACCGCAAGGCCCACCGTCTCTACGTGGAGGGCAACGCATTCCTCGTATCCGAAGCGGACAGCATCCACTGGGACCAGGTGACCGGCCTGACGATGACGGGCCATTTCGCCGACAATGAGCTGCGGAGCCTGGTGGCCGATGGCAACACACGCACGGTGTACTTCGCCCGGGAGCAAGCCGCTGACGGCACCGAGCGCATCATTGGCGTGAACCGCGCGGATTGCAGCCGGATCATCGTGGGCATGAACGAGGGCAACATCGCCACCGTGAGCTTCCTGGAACGGCCGGATGCGGTGCTCTACCCCTTGGAGAAAGCACCGCCCGACGAACTGCGGATGAAAGGTGCCGAACTGCGCACGGCGGAACGGCCGCTGGACCGCTCAGCGATCTTCAACTGACCGGGTCGAAAGGAAGGTACCGAGGACCTTGGCGGGCAGCGAATCAGCCGGTAGCACGGTGCTGAGCCCATCCACGTCCTGCTCGCGACCATTGTTCACGTAGCTGTTCGCATAGCGCAGCACCCGCGCACCACCATAGATGGGCTTCTTGCGATATGCGGCGAACACCGTAAGGTTGTCCGTGAAGATGTTGTCGATGACGTGCGCGATGGACAGGTCCTTGGCCACGACAGCCTGGTTGTTGCCCTCGAAGACGGAACGCCGCACGAGCAACTGGCTGGCCTCCCCCACGCTGATCGCCTTGTCCATCATGCGCAGGAAGCGGCAGTCCTCCACCAGGATCCGCGCGCCGCTCACATCCAGTCCATCACCGTTGCTGTCCACGCGGCCACTGCGGAAGCTGCAGCGCTCCACCCGCCCCGTGCAATAGTCCAGGTCGACCAGATCGGCCTGACCATCCTCGAAGACACAGTCGCGCAGCAGCACCGTACCACCCTTGATGTTCAGCCCGTCCTCGGCGGCGTTGGCACCGATGATGCAATCCACCAGCTCGGTGCGTGCGGCGCCATGGATCGCGAACTGGCCCGTGAAGTACACCCCACGCACACGCGACTCGCTCCCGCCGCTGAGCTGCAGCCCGCGAATGAGGCAGGTGATCCGATCATCACCGAGCACAGCAAAGCTCCCGAACGGAGCGCCTTCCTGGGCCGAGCGCACAAAGACCGGGTTGCGGCGCGTGCCACGCACTTCCAAGGGACCCTGTACCAGCAGGCTCACTCCCGCAGCCAGTTCGAGGCGTGCACCATCCAGCATCAGCACCGGCCGCCCAGCAGGGAACACGAGGTCCCGGTCCACGAGGTAGCGTCCCCGTGGGAATACGATCGTGTCGCCGCGCAGCTGCACCTTGTACCGGCGGATGATCGCGGCCATCACACTGTCGGCCTCCTCCACCAACTGTCGGCCAAGCTCCTTCGGCATGCCTTCTGCGAAGGATGCACGACCAGGACCCGGCACCAGTTCGCGCTGCCAACAGGCCACGGGATCGAGGCCATCGAGGCGAGCACCCAGCAGTTCGTCGCGCATCCGCTCGGCACGCGCGGTGGCCATGCCCAGTTCACCCGGTGCGGCCAGCAGCGGCAACCAGGCGCGGTCCATGGCGGTGAGCCGTTCGCGAAGACGCCACCGCTCCTCCTTCAACAGCTCCCATCGCGCGCGCACCTGCGCCTGAAAGCCTTCATCCTGCAACAGGACACGCAAAGGACCATATAGCGCGGGTGAGGTGGTGTCCGCCCAGCCGGGAATGTGGCGGGCATGCCGGTACAGTGGCACGATGCGGCCGCGCGACCAGTGATAGGCGTACAATTCCTCTTCCGCCCCGCCATCGCCCTCCAGTGCGTGCATGATGATCCGTGCGGCGGCGGCCTCCCGATCGACGATGGGCAACAAGGCCGTCACATCCCCCGACCGGGCGCGGTGATAGACCTCCTCCAGACCCGCAGCGACCAGGGTGGTCGCCACCGTGTCGTCATCGAACGCCGGGAACAGATGGTCGGGCCGGCGGTGATCGCTGCCCTGCTCGAAGAGCGGCGCACCGGTCATGCGGCGCTTCTCGAGGAAGTCGGCATCCATGCGCTCCTCCTTCAGGAAAAGGCCCAGATCGCGACCGCAGGCAATGACCCGGACAAAGGAGACCTCCGGTGTGACCAGCCCCAGGTCGCCTGCGATGACCTCCAGATACTTGGCCCGCAGGCTCCGGTCCGTGGCGGGAATGAGCACGATGTGGCGTTGCGCCCGGAACGGTGCATCGCGCTTGAACTTCACCACGAAGCCATCCGTGGTGGTGCGCAGTCGTCGCACCTCCACGGAGTCGCCGTAACCCTCGGCCTCGAACCACCGCACGGTCCAGCCCGGTCCCTTGTGCTGCGTGAGGCAGGGGCCATCCTCCTTCGACCCGCCGAAGTGGTAGGGCTCCGCGCGCACTTCACCCCGGTGTTCCGGCCGCAGGTCCAACCAGGACGCATAGGCCTCCACTTCCGCCGAGCGGACGCCCAATGGCCACTGACCGGAGAGCAGGCGATGGTCCGCCACCGAGAACAGCAGCACGAGCAGGGCCACCGGGACCAGCATCCCGATGAGCCACGCGGCAAGCCGCGGCGAACTGCGCTTAGCGGACCTCCTCATCGGTGACAGCATTGGTGATCCGCAGACCCGGTGGGATCCCTTGAAGGAAGCTCACCCAACTGTTCAGCGGCGCCACATTGAACCAGCGACGATCGGCATAGGGATGGCCGGACTTTCCATCCGGGGTGACCAGCGTGCGGTGCAGGACGATGGACGCTTCCGCACCGCGCACCTCGGCCTCCACCTCGCGGCCATCCACACGAACGATGACCGGTCCCTCCCCATTGATGGGCCAGGATAAACGAAGCGGTGCCTCGGCATTTGAGCGAAGCTGCAGACTGTCCCCTCGCAATACTTCCACCTCGTTCGCGGATAGACGTTGCCGGGTGCGCTCCCACCACTGCTGCGTGCCGGTGCGCAGTCCCGCGATGGACGAGACCACATGGGCCAACGAGAAACGATGCACGTCCTCGGGCTTGAGGGTGACGTTGCCGAACTTGTTGCGATCGGCGAGCACGGACGGGCGGATGCGCTCCAGCAAACGGTCTAGCTCGGCATTGAAGCCGCCGTTCAGGTGAACTTCCTGCAAGGCCTGCCACACATAACGGTCGCGCTGCAGCCGCCAATCGGGCCC